>NZUX01000038.1 GCA_002703645.1 Fidelibacterota bacterium
AAGAAATTGATGAAGGTCTTCCAGAGTTTGTTGATGGGTGTACAGATGATAGTGCAGATAACTATAATCCAGATGCAACAAATGATGATGGAACATGTGAATACGGTCCAGATACAGTAGATTATTGTCTAGATTTACACTTTGGTGCAAACCTAGTTAGTTTCTACGCATTGCCAGATGACTTATCTGTTGGTAATGTAATGTCATCTCTAGATGGTGTTGTAACTGGTGTTATTGGAGAAGGGGTTGCTGCAAGTCCAAATCCTGTTCTGGGTTGGGTTGGTAGTCTTTCTGAGATTAATCCAAAGTCAGGTTATTGGGTAAAAGTAGATGCTGCCTCTGAATTATGCTTAGATGATGCTACAGCAACAGATGCTGCTACGACGACTTATGATCTTCATTTTGGTGCAAATTTAATTTCATTTCCTAGTGAAGGGTCTGTAGGTATTGCAGATGCGATTCCGGATGATGTTGAAGGAGCCTTTACTGGTGTGATTGGAGAAGGTGTTGCTGCAAGTCCAAACCCTGTACTTGGCTGGGTTGGAAGTTTAAGTGCTTTTGAAGGTGGTAAAGGTTATTGGGCTAAAGTTGATGAAGCTATTGAATTTGAGTTTATCGTAGATGGAAGTAGCGCAAGATTAGTAGGTAATGATAATCATAATTATGGGTTTGACTACAATCAGTCTACGGAGCAAGCTTTTTACTTTATTGAAGATATTATTTTCCAAGATGGAACATCCATTGAAGAAGGTGATATGATTCTTGCATATAATGATAATGTGCTTGTTGGTGCTAGGGAATGGGCTGGAAGCTTTACTGATATCCCAGCAATGGGGTATGATGGGTCTGACTTAACGATTGGATATTGTGATACCTATTCAGCTCCAACGATTAAAGTTATAAAAGCATCTACAGGCGATGAATATCTTGTAGACTCTAATATTCCCGACTGGTCATCTAATAGCATATTCCAAATGGGAATTGTACAAGCATATATTCCTGCTGATTATGGTATATCTCAGGTTTATCCAAATCCATTTAATCCAGCTACAAATATTACAGTAGGTGTAGCTCAGGATGGATATGCAAGCGTTGTTATATATAATGCAAACGGGCAGCTTATAGATACAGTGCATACTGGAAATCTATCGAAAGGATCTCATAGCTTTATATGGAATGCTAGTGATCATTCAAGTGGTATCTACTTTGCTAGAGTGAGTATTAATGGTAAAGTTAGCAACGCGAAGCTTATGCTAATTAAATAATAAATTAAAATCATGCGGATGATTCTAATCAATAAATGCCTCTTATTTCTAGGAAGTAAGAGGTATTTTTTACGAAAGGGCAAACAATGAATTTTTATTTAATCTTATTATCTTTGATGTCATTAGTATTTTCACAGGTTGCTAAATATGAAACATCATCAATTAAGTCAAATATTGATAAATATTTAAATANTCAAATATNAGATGTAAAGCTAAATACTCCTCTAGACTATAATTCAGTTATTGTAGATGATAAAATTTTCAATGAATCACTTGTAGTNTTAGATGAAAAATTAACAGTAAGGTTATNTCTAAATCATATAGAGTTGCCACNAGAATCTAAATTTTTTCTAATTGATCTTGAAGATGATGATGTTATTGGTCCATTNTATTCCTCAAATTCNGATATTAAAATTGGTCCNATTAATTCATCAAAATTCATTATTCAGTGTGTNATNCCATTCAAGGATCAAAATGTTGAATATCAAATTAGTATAGATAGTATAGAAGATATGTCNTTACTAAAAGTAGGTGTCGATAAGNANTANTATAGAAAGCGNGAAAGTAATCGTGAGAATCCTATTATTGTTGTNACAGGTTTCTGGCCACCNACAAATGAAATGATACGTCATTTTAGTCAAGATCCAAACTTAAATCCTGATGGATGGGAAGGTGANAATTGGCAAAATTTAGGATATGATATTATTTCTTTTTTTCCTGAATTCTCNAACNCTGATTGCAGTAGCTGTGGACAAGGNTATGGAAACTTTGANGTAGATTATCAAGATACTTCANATGATTTTTGGGATATCATNGATGANATTAATCCNACNTCTATCATTACNTTNTCAAGGGGNTANATAGATAATAGCTGGGAGCTTGAATATAACTATTATAATCGGACTAATTGGTATGNTGATTANTCATCTCCATTCTATCCAACACCAAATCCACCCGATGAAGTTGANGTGTCTTATTTTTTAAGAAATTCAAATTTACCTATGGAAAATATTATGGATGCGATAAATGAATCNGATTTAGGTTTNAATTCATATATNGATTGGAATGGAGATCCTGGACGCTTTGTATCTGAATTTATGGGATATCANGGAGTGTGGTATCGTGATTTATATCAATATGATAATAGTAACCCTTGCTATCTAGGTGGTCATGTTCATGTTGGAGGGCTTATAGATTGGGATACNGCTAGAGAGGCTGCTGAANTTACAATTCTAAAAACAATAGAGACGCTAGNAGAATATGTGTATTTACCTGGNGATGNAAANTCTGATGNTCAGGTTGATNTTNTAGATATTGTTTTNANTATATCTNATATTNTAGGAGAANCAATNCTTACAGGAGTCTCATTTTATGCTGCAGATATGAATTCTGATGGAATTNTTAATNTNCAGGATGTTATTNTANTNGTTGGNTTAATTGTATAATTCTGANCTATATATNTTNAAATATTGCNAATTAATGCTCNTNTCAATTTTCAAACTATAAGAATATTCAAAACTGTAATATTCTTTTACATAATTTTTTTTTTAAGTTTATTAAATTAGGTCATGATTAAATATGTATTAATTCTAGTTTCTTCTTTTTTAATGGCAGATAGTTATAATATGCAGTTACTTGGCTATCTTGCATTTGACCAACAAACCTCTGATATTACTGGTTTTTATCAAGATGGTAGAGAGTTTGCAGTAGTGGGGCTTCAAAATACAACNGCTTTTGTTGATGTTACTAATCCAAGCTTNCCATTTGAAGTGGGAAGNATAGATGGTGGAAATAGTATTTGGAGAGATNTNAAGTACTGGAATAGGCATGTTTATATTGGTACTGAGGCTGATGATGGAATAAAAATTGTTAGTGTAGATAATCCAGATAATCCTACTCTAGTTAATACTATTACTGACGTAGATAATTCGCACAATATTCATGTTGATGAAGATGGTTATTTTTATATTGTTGGAGCAGATGAACATGAGATATGGATCTATGATTTATCTAGTCCTTCAGANCCTCTTCTTGTAGGGACTTGGGATGAAGAGTATATTCATGATCTTGATGTTAAAGATNATTTAGCTTATGCAATGGGGATATATAGCAGTACTGCATATATCATTGATTTATCTGATAAAACAAATCCACAAACGCTTGTATCTTGGCAATACCCNGGTATGGCTCATGATGCAGCCGTAACTGCAGATGGTAATTATTTGGTTACAGCAGATGAGATGCAGGGTGGAAATTTAAAATTATGGGATATTCAAGATTATTCAAATATTAACCTTTTAGATGAGTTTACAGTAAATCCAACGCACTCTGTTCATAATGTTTATATTAAAGATGGTCTATTATATGCCTCTTATTATGCAGANGGTACAAGAATTTATGATATATCTTCGCTTAGCTTTAATGAGGTGGGATATTATGATACCTGCGAAATCGATGGNCTTTATGTTGGTAATTGGGGTACATACGTATATCTCCCGAGTGGCAATATNATATCTAGTGATATTGAAACAGGCTTGTATATCCTTCAGTATGGAGGGGTGACTGTTCAGCATACACCNCTTGAAGATCAAAGCTATAGTGAGTCAATTGAAATATCAGCAATAGCAGAATCNACGGCAGGCGAGGTTCAGGATGTNAGTTTATTTTANAATTTTAATAATTCTTCTNATTGGAATGAGATTGNTATGAGTTATGATAANTTATCTGGTGAGTATTCTGNTAATATTGATATTCCATATGATGGATTAGTAATTTCTTATTATATATATGCATCTAACAATCAAGGTCANAGTTCTTTTTATCCNTCTTTAGGTGAGAATGANCCTATTATATTTATTGTTGGAGATATTTTAGCNGTATATAGTGATAACTTCGAAAATAATGGTTCAGGTTGGAGCGTAAGTGGTGATGCTGTAGATGGAATATGGGAATTAGGNCAGCCNAATGGGACATTCTATGGAGATGTGCCAGTGGCTCCAAATGAAGATGTTACTGAAGATGGTAGCCAATGTTTTGTTACAGGNAANAATGCTCCTGAAAATACGCCATCCAATGATGANATAGATGGAGGGGTNACAGTTTTGACTTCTCCTGTTATAGATTTNTCAAATGAAGAAANNGTGATGCTGAGCTATTATAGATGGTTTACTAATAATTTAGGGGACAACCCTTCTACAGATAGCTGGATTGTAGAAATTACTGATGATGCTGGAGGTAATTGGGTAGATCTTGAAAATACTATTATTTCTGATAACTCATGGTCAAAAAAAATATTTTTTTTAAATGACTATATTGATTTAACATCATTAGTGCAATTAAGGTTTAGCGCAGAAGATACATTTCATGATGGAGAGTTTGGATCTGGAGGGTCTATTGTTGAGGCGGCTCTAGATGAAATTAATTTTTTCTCTATTAGTGATGGAGTGCAAATCATACCTGGGGATGTTAATTTTGATGACTCGGTTGATGTTTTAGATGCTGTTTTGGTTATAAATTTTGTTTTAGGCTTTGCTGAGCCTAGCTCTAATGAGTATATCGCATCAGATGTTAATACTGATGGTGTTTTAGATATCCTTGATATTGTCCTTATCATTAATCTTATACTAGATTAACTTAAATTCTATTTTACTTATCTAAGATTATATAAATTATCCAAATTATTTATATGACTAATTTATTTAGATATTATTTCTGTATTATTTTTATTGTAGGCTTTTCTCTATGTTCTGACGTTCATAGGCATCGGTGGTTCTTATGCTTTGGAGTATCAGATTTTATCTATAAAGTATGGAATGATGATATGCATAGTAGTCAAACTTATGATTATTCTGTATCTGTAGGATACAATAGAATTGATTTAAATGAAGTTCGAAGTGGTTGGGGTTTTAATATTCCATTAAATGAGATAAGAATTCCATCAAATAAATATTCTAATAATTTTGTTAGAATAAATTTAATATCTTTTATTAATAAGCCTATTATAGGTAAAAATAGTTTTAATTTTAATGCTGGATTTAAATCTTTCTTTAATTTTGGAGGAGCGTATAATAATATTGCACTTGGCCCAACATTGGGTATCTCAATTAAAGGAGTATTTTTAGAATATTTTAGAGGGTATATGGANCTANTTGACTTCTCTTTATATACAGATAAGATTAGTCTTGGTATAAGTATAAAAGGAAAAAATAATGATTAATTCAAAACAACGCTCAAAACTCAGNTCTATGGCTCATCATTTAAAACCAGTNGTGATTATTGGTAAATTGGGNATTGTAGATGGTGCAATNAAGTCCATTAATAACGCGCTTGATGANCATGAGCTTATTAAAGTTAAACTAAGCAACGATAAAGATGTNAAAAAACNGTTTATNGCTATAATTGAAGGTGACTTATCTGCATTTCTTGTTGGNAATATAGGGCATACTTATATCATTTTTAGGCCACAAGAAGATCCAGATAAGGTAAAAATTAAGATATAAATGATTTTATTACTTACTAATCATCCCAAGAAGGTGTTGACATTACTACTTAGCTTGACGCTATTTTTTGCTTATTATGCATTTTTATCAAGCCATCATCTTAAGGTAGATTTCTCTCTTGAACAGATGTTCCCTGAGAATGATATCGAAAGAGAGCGATACGAAGCTTTTAAAGAAGAGTTCTCAAGAGAAGATGATAAGTTTCTTTTAATTTATAGAAATGAAGACCCTCTTAGTAGAGAAAATATAAATACTCTTGAAGATATTACAGATGATTTAGAGTGGATTGATGGAATTGAGGATATTTTAAGCTTATCTAATATAGAAGAGGGTTTTTTATTTGATAGTGACTTGAGTGATAGCGCATGGCAATCAAGTAGAGATTTTGTCCTTAATCATCCAATTTATACAAATCTAGTAATATCTAATGATGGTAAGTCAGGTGCAATTTATGTTGATTTAGAAGATGATGTTAATGATCAGTTATCGAGAGAAAAGGTTTTTAATGCAGTAGATGATGTCACTTCTTATCATCAAGAATGGGATTGGTATGAAGCGGGAGTCCCAGTTTTAAGAACAAGATATGTAGAGCTTGTAACTAAAGAGAGAATGATATTTATTCCGCTTGCAGGCTTGGTGGTTGTTTTAATTTTATTTTTTATTTTCAGACAAATAAATTGTGTAGTTTTACCGCTTTTAAGTATCTCTATTACATTGATCTGGGTCTCTGCTTTAATGGCATTTTGTGGTATATCAATCAATCTAATTTCCTATCTAACCTATATTCTTCTTCTTATTATAGGTTGCTCAAATTGTATACATATACTTATGAAGTATCATGAATGTATTAGTATTGAAAATATTACCATTAAAGAATCTATTTCAAAAGTCATCAAAGAGCTTGGAGGAGCTTTATTTTTAACCAGTTTTACAACAGCCGTAGGTTTTTTCTCTTTAGTGATGACAAATATAAGAATTACAAAAGAATTTGGATTTGCCCTTGGAATTGGGGTAATCCTTATGTTTATAATTGCGATTATTACAATCCCAATTATTTTACTTTATATGCCAAAACCTGATCAGAGGCATACGGATAGGTTAATTAAAGAGTCTGAATCATTTTCCGTTGATAAAATTGATATGGCAACAAAGAAGTATCCTTATATTATTATAGTTCTATCTTTAATCTTTTTTATTTTGTCAGGATTGGGAATGCAGAAAATCGACTATAACATCTCNATCCTTGATGATTTAAGACCAGGTAATTCTCTATATGATGATGTAAAGTATGTAGATGAAAATTTTGGAGGTATGCTTCCNCTTGAAATTGTTATCACATCTCCTGATAANGATATTCTNAATATTGATTTCTTAAAGAAAGCTGAGCTATTTGAAGAAAAGTTACGTTCTATTGATNAGATTAAAAAATCAATATCTCTTGTTGATCATTTAAAGGTTATTAATAATGCATTGAATCCAGAGCAAGGAATGACGATTCCTCAAACTTCAGAAGAGATAGAAGATTATTTGTATGATTATGATAATGCAAGCTCTTTATATAAGNAGGANNAATCTAAATATAGAATTTCATGNAGGGTAGGGAATATTAAATCTAAAGTAGGTGAAAAGCTTAAAAATGACATACAAGATGAATTTAATGAAATATTTAGCAAAGAGGATATTCTGGTTACAGGCAGTACTTTACTTTCGCTTAGAACGGGCCGTTTTTTAGTCAGNGATTTAACTAACAGTTTTATGCTTGCGTTTGGAATTATATTCGTATCTATGATTATGCTCTTTAAATCATTTAGATTATCTATTATTGCTATTCTTCCAAATATGATTCCTTTAATGGCTGCTGCAGCTGTTATGGGTTTTTCTGGAATTAAATTAAGACCATCTACGGCAATGACATTCTCTATAGCTTTAGGTATAGCAGTAGATGATACAATCCATTTTTTAGCAAGATTTAGACAAGAACTTAAAAATACCGATACTACATNCAAGGCAACATCTAATGCTATACTATCAACAGGTAGGCCTATTATTGGAACNACACTAGTTTTGTCAATGGGATTTTTTGTACTTTATTTTTCTGAATTTGTCCCTAATCATGAATTTGGTATACTTGGAACAATTATTCTTATAGTAGCTCTTTTAGCATCTCTATTTTTGCTCCCTGTGCTTCTTGATTTATTTTATAAGAAGAAGGCGTAGATCGTGAATAAGATGTATTTTGATAAAGATGTTAGTATGGATATTCTAAAGCCTATGAGAGTATCTATTATTGGTTATGGAAACCAGGGGAGAGCTCAAGCATTAAATCTTAGAGACTCTGGAGTTAATATCGTGGTAGGATTAAGGGATGATAGTCCTTCTATAAGTAAGGTTTCTGAAGATGGTCTAGATTGCTTAGAGATATCCGAGGCTGTTATGAAAAGTGATATAATAAGTATTTTAATTCCAGATCAAATAATGGCAGATGTATATGAACAGAAAATTTCAAGATACCTTAAGCCAGGGAAAGTNTTATTATTCTCTCATGGATANAATATAACCTANAAAGAAATNATTCCTCCNCATTTTGTNGATGTTGCAATGGTGGCGCCTAGTGGNCCGGGNTATGCNGTAAGNNANGAGTATAAAAAAGGCAGAGGNGTACCTACNTTAGTTGCAGTAAANCAAAATATTACAGGNAAAGCTAAAGATATAGTGCTTGCATACAGCAAGGCAATAGGAGGGACTCGTTCTTGCTGCTTTGTTTCTAGTTTTAAGGAGGAGACGGAAACAGATCTTTTTGGAGAGCAAATGATTCTAACTGGTATTATTCCAATAATTATAAATGAATCATTTAAAGTATTACTTGAAGCAGGATATTCTCCAGTAGTATCCTGGTTTGTGTCTTTTTACGAGGTTAAGCAAATTAGTGATTTGTTAAGTAAAATGAGTATTGATGATTTTTATAAAGCTGTAAGTGATACAGCTGAATACGGGGGACTTAGTCGTTCAGATAAGCTGATTAGTAGCAAGTTTAAAGATGAGATGAAGATTGCTCTTCATAGTATTCAAAATGGAGACTTTCACAAAGAGTGGAAAGAGGAATCTGATAAGGGATATAAATATTTAAATGAACTTAGAGCAGAGATTGAAGATTCTCCTATTAATGATATCACTAGAAATATGCTTAAGTTGCTTAATAAAAACAAGAATGTCACCTAGATATATATTTATAACAATCTTTATATTTGCATTCTTATTTTCTTCTTATGATGAAGATATTAGTACTGCAATAAATCAGCTGTATAATTTTGAAATCAATGAAGTAATCAATAATCTAGAGAAGATTGCTGTAAGCTATCCAGAAGATCCTTTAATTCCATTTCTTAGACTATCTGCTTATTGGCAACACTCTCTTCTTTATGATAATCCTGAGTCATCTTATGAGGTTATAGAAAATGGTGTTCGTCAAGCAATTCCATTTTATGTAGATATGATTGAGAAGTATCCTGATGAGCAAAAATATAATTTATTTCTCGGCTCTTTATATGGATTAAAAGCAAGGGTTGATCTTGCTCAATCAGANTGGATGGGTTTNATAGTATCTGGTTCACGAGGNTTTAGATATATTAGTGAAGCAATTGAAGAAGATCCTTATCTNTATGATGCGTATATGCCAATAGGAACTTTAGAGTATTTTTTATGCAGATCTAATTCTGCCCTTCAAATGATAGGAAAATTATTTGGACTTAAATCAGATTGTAAGGAAGCAGTTAGAAAACTTGAATTATCTTCTAATAATGCTGAATATAGCTGGGTTGAAGCCAAGAATGTATTAAGCTACATATATTTGTATATTGAGAGAGATTATGTTAAAGCTTATAATGTTTCAAATTCTCTAACACAAAGTTTTCCAGGGCATCCATTTTTCTTATACCTAGAGGCAGAATCATTAATTAAGCTTAAGGATTATGAAGAGTTTAATAAGATAGATAATAAATTAGTAAAATTTTATAAAGAAGGACCTATTAATCAGCAACTTGAGTGTTATGATAAATATATCTATCTGAATGCTCTTAAATCATTTCAAGATAAGAATTATAATTTAGCAATTAAATTCTCCAGTGAAGTGATTAATAATTATGATATTGAATTTAAATGGGTTTTAGGTTATAGCCATTTAATCAGAGGGAAATCATTCGAATTAATGGGTAATAGAACCATTGCAATAGCTGATTATAAAAAAGCCATTAAGTATTTAGATAATTATCCAGATCAAGCAGATGCTCAATTGTTAGTAAAGTCGCCTATTCCCGAAATACCAGAAAACAGATAAAACTACTAGCTAAGCCTGGGTACATTGAATCGATTGGATATAGTGGCCGTATAAACCATCCTAAAGTAATAACTATTGGAATTATTAACATTAACAAGGGATTAGTCAATCTTTTATTATATAAAACACACAAAAGAGGGATAAAAAGCGCTGATACTGCAAAAGAACCCATTATATACCATATATCTAGTGCATTTTTAAAAAAAGTCGCTAAAACAACTGAAATTATGGCTGTAATAATAATTCCAATTCTAGTATAATATATATTTTTTTCATATTGACCGATTAAAGAAGATAAAATATCTTTACCAATAGTAAAGCCAGATACAAAAATAAAACTATCTATAGTTGACATCACAATAGATAACATCGCTATAATGAAAAATGCCTGCAATATAGGTGGAAGTATCCTTGAAGAAAGATCTAGGTATGGGCTTGATTGAATTTCTGGAATAATTGCTGCAGCATAAAGTCCTATCGATATAGACATTAAGTCAAATACAAACCAAAGAAGAACTGATATGTATATACCTTTTTGAATGCTTTTTCTTGATACTCCAGCGAATGTTCGTTGATAAAAATTAGGATCGATAAACGTTATCATGGCAATAAATCCCCATACGAATATATAACTCCAATTTAAGCTTCCAGGAATGCTGAGTTTTTGAGGTGGAAGTTTAGAAGATAAAAATTCGTATCCTCCATAGTTTGTATAAAGGAATATTAATACTAATGCAAATCCGCTATACATTAGAAGAAATTGGAATTTATCTGTACCTATCACAGAGCTAAACCCCCCTTTAATAGTATAAAACATAGATATGGTACAAGCTATCATAATGGCATTAAATGAATTAATCTGATATATGTGCTCAATAATAGTAGATAGGATTTTAAGGTAAGGTGCTGGAGATACTATAAAAACAATAATAATAGCTGCAACTACACCTGTTAATTTTCCATATGTTTTATTAAAAGCATCAGGGATTGTATTGAAGTTATTAGAGGATATTTTGGGGACTAAAATTATTGAATAAAAAATTGCAGCAAAGTAATAAAAGATACCAAACATAAGCCAGGTAACAACTCCATACTCATAGCTAAATCGTCCTATTTCTAGAATTCCACCATACCATGTCGCAACAAGAGTCATTACAAATGCAGGAGTAGTTAGCTTTCTCCCTGCAAACATATATCCTATATCATTTGTTTCTACCTTTCTTAATAGCGCTATTCCAATTGTTACTAGGATATAGATTATGACACATAGTTCAATTAGCATCTATTTAGAATTTAAATTGAATTGTTGCACCATACTCAACAGGATCTCCCCATTGGACATAATATCTTTCAGCATTTTCTTCTACTAATGAATCTGGTCCCAGTCCAAAATAAAATGCTTTTACTCCATATCTTTTATCAGATAGGTTTTTACCCCAAATTGATATAGATGTATTTTTATATTTATAGTTTACTGATGCATTTAATAATCCATAGCCTTTAATAATTTGATCAGAATCATTAGATATATAAAAAGAATCTTTACCTGTGTACTCAATGTTGATTTTAGTTTGATTTAGAAATGTATACTCTCCTGAAAAATTATATGTATATTTAGGCGCATTACTTGAAGCTCTATCTCCATATGAAACTCCATCAACTACATACGAATCAACCATTGATTCAAGCAAACCTAGACTCATGTTTAAAGCTAAAGCTTTTGTTAAAAGATATTTAGTATCTAGCTCTAGACCATAATTATAGCCACTAGTAGCATTTGCAGTAAAATAAGAATATGCAATTGGATTATTTGCACTTTGGACTGAATGCTGAACCTGTTGATTCTTCCTTTGTATATTAAATATTGTTAATGCACAGCTAAACCGATCTCTATATACTTTATAGCCAATTTCTGCATTTAAGTTATATTCAGTCTCATAAAACCTTTTGCTATCAGATATCGTTGGATGTTGGTTAATACCTCCAGGCTTATATCCTTTAGATAGCGATGTGAAAATTATGTTTTTAGTATTGGTTTTGTATATTATAGATAACTTCATTCCATCTAAAAGGTTGCTTCTTTGTTCTTTAAATCTATTTTCAAATGGTACATAGTCAGCTGTTTGACCTAGTGTATATCCATTGTAGTCAATAGTGGCTTTTTCTAATCTGAAACTGGTATCAAACTTTATTTTTTTGGTAAGGTTATAGCTGAGTTTTACATACCCTGCAATATTGGAATGTATAAACTCTGCATTTAGGTCTGATATATCACCACCCATTAAATAACCTTTCGCAGAATCGGTCTCTGTCATATTTTTAGTATATAATCCAATTGCAAAATCAGTTTTTCCTAATACCTTTTTTCTATTCATCAATCTAATTTCATTTGTAAAAGTTTTTCTAGTTCTATAGCTTTTTTCTGTAAAACTCCAGCGATAGCCTTCTACTACTGGATCAAAATTGTAGTATTGATATTGGGCCCAATAGTCATCATTGGCCCAGTCGCCATCAAAAGTTGTTTCTATGTCATTATTTGAATAGCTAGTTATATAGATCATATCAAAAATATTAATATTTTTAACCAATGTTTTAATTGAAAAAGCTGTAGTTGTTTGTGAATCTTTTCCAGGATCATCAGATAGAACTATTAAACTTTCATCGTTATTAGGAGACCAGACATCATATCCATTATCTTGATCACTTATAATTCCAGATACAGTAAAATCTAAGTTGGGAGTAGGCGACCACTTCATTTTCAATCGGTATATAAGTTCTTGTCTTCTATTGGTATAATCGTCTTTATAGATGTTTTCTCTAAAACCAGTAGAGAGAGAGTATAGTAGCGCCATTCTATAATTTAAATTTTTATTAATAGGAGAATTTAGCATTGTTCCATATTGAAGGATATCAGTTCCCATGCCAAAGAAGCCCATGCCTTCAAAATAAGGTACAGGGTCATTTGATTCCATAGATATTAATCCAGCCATAGAGTTTGCCCCATAGATAGAAGACTGTGGCCCTTTATAGATTTCAACTTGTTTCATATCAAGAAGCAAGGCAGGCATGCCGATTCCTGTGAAATCAATATTATCTATAGTAAATCCTACTGAATAGTTTGACGCTCCTTGACCTGAATAAAGCTCTGCTTCCCCAATACCTCTTATGTGATAATATCTAGCCCTAGAAGTTCCTCCTGTCCAGCTAAGNTTGCTTATTGAATTTATAAATCCTTGAAAGTGTTCACCTTGTTTATTTTTAATTTGACCTTGATCTATTACGCTGATGCTTGAGGGTAGTTCAGATAGAGCATTCGTTTGATATCCTGATTTTACAGTTATAGCATTTCCCACAATAGATGTTGGCTTGAGCTTTATATCCATAAAATCAGAGTCNNTNATTAAAATTTCTGTTTTATAGCCAATGTGCTGTACTCGAATTTCGGTTTCTGCTTTCGAATTAATGTAGAAAACACCATCTAAGTCAGTTGTCGTTCCAGTATTATCGTATGTGATTGATACTCCTGGTATAGGATTNCCATTTTCATCTACAATTTTNCCAGATAGAGTAGATGCNAAAGTGAATGATGTTAACAGTAGAATTAAAAAAGAAATATATAGCTTCATGATGTTTTCCTCCGCTAGAATTATCTAGTTCAGGTTAAAGGGTATGTTCTCAGCTTTAAGCACCCCTAACATTAGTAATAATACATTTAAATTTATTATATTCAAGGTCGATTAAACAAATAGAAATTATANGNTATTTTAACTTAAAGTANTACTTTAAATAATATTTTTAAATAANTTNTNTTAATGAATCTTAATGATAAAAATTATATAANTAATAATTCTGATATTGTCGCGGGAGTAGATGAGGTTGGGAGNGGNCCNCTATGTGGNCCNGTNGTTGCTGCTGCTGTTGTTTTNCCNAATAATTCNATAATAGATGGGGTTAACGATTCAAAAAAACTTTCACCCAAAAAGAGAGAATCCTTATTTGATATAATTAGTGAGCAATCTCTTTCTNTTGGGATTGGGATTNTCCATGAGGATAAAATTGATCATGTGAATATATTGAGNGGGACCATGATTGCGATGAAAAATGCTGTTGATAATTTAAGCGTAACACCTAATCTTCTATTAGTTGANGGTAATATGAAAAATATTACANATATACCTCAAAAAAATATTATCAAAGGTGACTCTAAGTCATTATCNATAGCAGCTGCATCAATCATNGCTAAAGTTACTAGGGATAGAATGATGGTTGAATATGATAAGATTTTTCCTAATTATGGATTAGCTAGGAATATGGGATATGGAACAAAAGAGCATTTATCTGCAATTAAAAAAAAATTTTCAACACCTATACATAGGAAGTCATTTAAGCCTATTCTTCAATATATGCCTAAATTTGATGATATTTTAGATATAAGAATTCTTTCAATAGAGTTGGCCGCATGCAAATTAGTTAAAGCTGGTCATAAGATAATTAGCATTAAAAATAAAAAATTTAAAATGATTGATATTGTTAGCCAATCTAATAATCAGTATTATGTATTTAAATTATATAATGATAGTAAAGAGAATCTAGATATTATGAAAAATCAAATAGTTAATGAGTGTAAAACTATGCCTTTGGAAAATAATATTACATCTTCAATAAATATATCAGTAATTTCCGTACAGTTTTCAAAGGATAAACCAAAAATTACATTTAAGGATATATCATGAATAGGATTATTGTAATTATTATGATAGCATCTATTTCATTTGCTCACTATCCAAAATCTATGGGCAAGAATGGAGTTGTCAGCTCATCTAGCTCACATGCGTCTGATATAGGCATACAAGTATTGAAGAATGGGGGAAATGCAGTTGATGCTGCAATAGCAGTTGGGTTTGCTTTAGGGGTTACTTTTCCTAATGCAGGTAATATTGGAGGTGGTGGATTTATGGTTATTCGCCTTTCTAATGGGGAGGTTTCAACTATTGACTTTAGAGAGGTCGCACCATTATTATCTGATCGGGATATGTTTCTTGATGATTCTTCTAGAGTAATAAGAGGAAAAAGCCTTTATACTGCACTTGCATCTGGTGTTCCTGGTAGCGTAGCTGGATTTGGATATGCTCATGAAAAATATGGTACAAAATCCTGGAAAAGTTTGATTGAACCCTCTATAAATCTTGCGTATAATGGATTTAGGCTTACTACTAGGGATGCAGATTATTTGAACGATGCAAGAAAGTTTTTATCTAGAGATAAAGAGGCCTTAAAAATATTTGTTCCTAATAAGAACCATAAGGTAGGAGATCTTTTAATACAAACAGACTTAGCTAATACATTAAAAAGAATATCAACGTACGGCTATAAAGAGTTTTATGAAGGATTAACTTCAAAAAAAATAATTAAATGTATGAATAGAACCAATGGAATTATATCTAAAGAAGATTTGTTAACCTATGAACCTGTAGAGCGCAAACCTATAGAATTTACATATAGAGGATATAAAATATATTCAATGCCACCAGCTTCTTCAGGTGGAATATGTCTTGCCGAAATATTAAATCAAATAGAAACAACAAATTTAAGATTATTTGATTATCAAGGCCCTGAACACATTCAATTGGTTGTTGAAGCAGAGAAAAGGGCTTATGCAGATAGAGCAGAGTATATGGGAGATGTTGATTTTGTCGATGTTCCTATTAATAGGTTGATATCTGACCAGTATGCTGAAATGCGATTTTCTAATTTTGACTTTGATGTAGTTATCCCAAGTAATAATATGGGGCCAGGGTTAGGCCCTGTTTTAAATGAGAGCTCTGAAACAACACATTATTCTATTGTCGATAAATGGGGAAATGCTGTTAGTGTCACTACTACTTTGAATGGAAAGTATGGAAATGGTATTGTTGTAGATGATGCTGGTTTCCTTCTTAATAATGAAATGGATGATTTTTCCATTAAGCCAGGACATCCTAATAAATATGGCCTTGTAGGTAAGGAGGCTAACTCAATTAAACCTAAAAAAAGAATGTTAAGTTCTATGACTCCAACAATTGTTGAGAATNCATCCGGTGAACTTATATTAGTGTTAGGTTCTCCTGGTGGNTCTACAATTATTACGACAGTTGCTCAGATTATTATTAATATCATTGATTATGATATGAGCATTAGTGATGCGGTTCAAGCGCCACGGTTTCATCATCAATGGCTACCAGATGTTGTATTTTATGAAGAAGGAGCTATATCTAATAAGACTATGAATANTTTAAAAAATAAAGGGTATANCTTTCATAGGAGAAAATCTATAGGTGAAGCAAATTGTATACAAATTCCATCTAATGGTATTATATTTGGTGCGGCAGATAGTCGAAGAGAAGCATCAACAAGAGCATATTANACGATGAGCAATAGAATTAATAAAAAAAAGAAAAATTACAAAGAAGAAATTAGAGTTTTAATTATCCTTATTATAGTTGCATTCACCGTAAAAACTTCAGTGGTNGAGATATATGTAGTTCCTACTGGTTCAATGGAAGATACTATTTTAGTTGGTGATGTTTTATTTGGCAATAAATTTATTTATGGCATGAAAACTCCTACTTGGATTGGAATCCCATATACAAGAATAGGATTTGATATACCATGGTTTAGACTCCCTCAATTTAAGAAAGTTGAGAATGGNGANGTTGTTATATTTGAATTTCCTNGAGACCCATTTCAAAAATACGTCAAAAGATGTATAGGGATTCCGGGTGATAGNATTGCTATTGATTCTGGTAAAATATTTATCAATAATACTATAATGGAATTTCCTGANGANGGAAAGTTTGTTAAAGGGTATATAAAAGATGAAAATCTTTCTTCNCCAAATNTATACCCAGCTTTTAAAAAGCAAAATGAAGATAATATTAAAACTTTTCAAGTTCCNTANAAGGGNTTAACNATTGATTTCTNNAATATTTNAAATTGGGAAGANATTATTCCACTCTTNGTNCTAGATAATGCCAANATTACATTTAANGGCTATAGTTTTACTGCTATTGATCCAAACGAAATTGCAAGNACAAGNGGGTTCCTTAAGTATAAACTNCTTAGCTCGCTTCGAAACCCAATNAAAGTAAGGCAGCAACAGAATCAAGATATGAGAGAGTACTTGATNGGTACTTATAGAGAATATGCAAATGCTAAAACACTTAATCCATGGGCTGGTCCACTTGAAGAGTTTAATATTATACTTTCAGATATGTATAGTATGAATCATAATGAAAAGCTTGAAAAAATAATGATTGATGGTGTTTCCCTTAAAAATTTAAAAACTTATACATTGAAACATGATTATTATTTTCTAGTAGGAGATAATAGAGATAGAAGTTATGATTCAAGGTTTTGGGGGTTTGTCCCNGACTATCATATCCTTGGGACTCCTGTTTTTTCAATTTTTAATTTTTCCCGATTTACGCCTAGACTAAGGATGGTTAACTAATGCTTGGATTTATAGTTTTCGTTATTAAGTTAATTATTGGTGGTGCAATAGCGTACATACTTCCATCAATATTAAATAGAGAAGTTGCAAAAATAGATCATTTAAAAATTTCAGCTATAGGTATTTTGTCAACTTCTATATTTTCAATTTGTATTCAAATATCACCAGAATCATCATATATATCTGCTGGTGCTATGATTTTAATTGGATTATTTTCTTACAACTTATCAAATGATATGTTAGATTTTGAGAAAGTATTATTTTTTAGTAGTGTGATTATTGGATTATTTATAGGCTTTGGATATATTTTACAAGGAATTATTTTATCATTTCTTGTATATTATATTGTTAACAACGAATCAGATTTATTTTTATTTTTTAATAAAAATATTAATGATGATGATGAATAAAAAATATGTGAGGATATTTTGGCAATTGATTTAAGTACCCCTGAGGGAAGAAGTAATTATTTAAACGATAAATTATCAGATTTAATTAATGGTGTTGATAGTACTTATGGTAATATTATTTTTGATGAACTTCTAAAGAGAATTGATTCTACAATCAAAGATTTCAACTCTGAAATGGAGTTGGTATTTGAAGAGCTTAAAGCTAATGAGAAAAAAAAGCAGTCAGTGCTTCTTAAATTTAAAAAGAACAATAATACAGATTTGAATCAAGAAGAAGAGAGGCAAAAAAAAGAATGGGAAAAGAAATTGCTTGATCTCTATGGTCGAGATAGTAAAGCCATTAACAACGATACGAATGAAACAAAAAAAGGAGAGGATAAAAAATAATGCAACAAAGAATCATTTGGTTTATTTTATTTTTATTTGGTCTGGCAATGATATTTTATGTTACAGTAATTGATGATAAAAGAAGTGCAACTATGACAGATCTTGAGAAAAAAGACTACATACAAGATGGAGATGTAAAGTCTACATTAGAGGTCTATCGAAGATTGGAATTAAAATGGGAAGGTACTTCTCAGCATGTTAAAACATTACAAGAAGATTTAGCTTTTCAGATTAAGAGATATGAAACTAAAATGGATTCTATAAGTGATGATTTTATGAGAGTTCGCAATAGTATAAATAATACGAAAGAACATTTATTAAAGAAAATTGATGCCTTAAGAGAAGATTTAGAATCTCTTGATGATCAATTTAAAGCTTATAAAAGAGGAACTAATAGGAAGCTTGATGATATCCTTATAACTAAAATTCCTAGGATGGAAGATGATTTAAAAGGAGTTGCTGATAGCTTAGATGTTATTTTAAGCTTAGAGTCTATTAGAAAAGAAATTAAAAAACAAAAAAATAATTAATATCCTATTAAATGTTTACTGTTGAAAATATTATTGGGGATATTGTTTTTTTATCTTTCAGGGATAAATCTTTTTTAGCAAAGCTTGCCATTTCAGAAGAAGTTAGTCACTTTAAAATTTTGGGTCAAGATCAGCTAGGTTTATGGGTAGAGCATCCAAAATTAACTTTTAGATATACTACTGATAAGAATGGGAATCCTGTAGCTAAAGAAAATCAAAAGACAGAAGAGGTTGATGCTGTATTTCTAGTTGCATGGGGAAATATTGATACTATCATGCACTACCCTGAAAGAGAAGGTTATGACTTCCCTAGTGAGTTTGATACAGATATTGGATTTAAATAGTAAATTATATGAGTTGAATAAATGATTTTTGGAACTATAAAACTATGGAATCAAGATCGAGGATGGGGCTTTATTGAAGCTGAGGATGGCGAAGAATATTTTTTTAATATAGTAAATGTTAGAAAAGGTCAAAGAGTAAGAGAGAGAGCTAAGGTTAAATTTGATATAGAAGAGACGCAGAAAGGAACCGAGGCTATACACGTATCATTAACCTAAAATTATATAAAATTGAAAAAGGTATCAAAACCAGGGTTTTGGAATAAAAGATATCTTGATGATAATACTGGCTGGGATATCGGTGCCCCCACACCCATTTTAACAAATTATCTAAAAGAAAACAAAAGTATTGGAAAAGTTTGTGTGCTTGGGTGCGGAAA
>NZUX01000039.1 GCA_002703645.1 Fidelibacterota bacterium
TAAACAATTCTTGAGACACTTAAATTATCCCAAAAATCATTTACAGGTTGCCATTGAACTGACTCATCAGTAATATTTTCGTTGTACCACAATCCCCCAGTAACTCCTGCAGCCCAAACTTTCCTATTATTTGAATCATTAGGATCAAACATGATTGCTCTTGTTCTTCCTCCCATGTTAGATGGGACATTCTGCCATGTTACTCTTCTATTAGGCTCTTGCTGCTGCTGAATTAATCTTGTTTCTAATAATGCATCATGTAATCTTTCTGATGGGACATAACCTAATTTAGGATCAACGCTCATAAAAAAATTTTGGAAAGTTGCCATATGAGGATGTTCTGGTTTGGGAATATTTTTTAATTCTTCTTCTGTATGACTAGGTATATTTTTATATTGAGATAATAAAAAATCTTCATATTCTAACCTACTATCTTTATGGTTGAAAAATAAAAAATATATAATAACAATAATTGGTAAAATAAATAGTGTTTTTTTCATGATGTAATTTACAAAATAAAAAAGCCTCTAAAAAGAGGCTTTAATATTTTGTAACATTTAAAGAAAATAATTAATTATTTAAAATTATATCTATAATTTGAATTGCATCAATAACATTTAAAATATTATCAGAATTCATATCTGCATTTTGATCATATTCATTAACTAAAATTAGATTTACAACTAAAATAATATCTTGAATATTAATAATAGTATCTTGATTAATATCTCCAGACAAATATTGATTTTCTGAACAATAACCAACTTCTCCATCACAAAAACTATTATCTATTTGAACTACACCACCTCCACATGCAGTACTCCAAGAACCATATGAACCTCCATAATCAAGATATTCATAACAATCTGGATAATAATAATCACAACTCCCTGGGCCCCATCCATATGTGGGCAAATTACTACAATTAATAGTTTCTATATCTTCATTCCAATCACAACCATTGGCACTACAATTTAATTCTGTTGTTATATTATTACAGTCAATTGAACCACCGATCCATTCACATCCTTGACCATACAATGGATGGTTGCATGCATTCTGATCTAAATCAGAGCATTGCGCATAAATTGAGCTTACGGTCATTATCATAAATATAATTTTAAATTTAAAGTACATATCTTATTTCTCCATTATTTAACTAATAAGACTTTTTGTGTTTTTATAGTATTATCAGATTCAAATTTAATAAAATAAATTCCACTTGTTATATTAGAGGCATTCCATGTTATTTTGTTTGTTCCAGAATTCATAATACCAGAATGAAGTATTTGAACTCTTTGGCCCATTATATTATATATACTAAGATCTACAAAACTATCATATGGTAAATGTATATCTATTGATGTAGATGGGTTAAACGGGTTTGGATATGCATTACTAATAGAGATTTCTGATGGAATTTCTAAATTAATTTGTCCAAGCGAATTTCCTGCAATAATATGTTCAATCTTAAAATTATGATTAGTTTTAAATAGTTGATTAGAATTAAGACCTGCAATAATAATGTTAGTTGTATTACCATTTGTCTTATAATTTGAAATTAATGCATCCTGTGTAAGCTCAATATCAAAATCATTATCATGAGATAATACTATTTGAATACCAGCAATATATCCATCAGAGTCTATACTTACCTGACCATTATTATTTATTAGATTTGCATATGACATTTCAGCTAAATCATAACGAGGAGAGCCATGCAAAATAGATTCTACCATTATAATTATATCTATAATATCTAAAATTTGATCATTATTGAAATCTGAACAATAGATTTCATTACTTGGCCATACAAGTTCAATTAAAGCATCTACCAATGCTATAACATCAAGAATATCCATAGCATCATCATCATTCATATCACCAGGGCAGCAATCTATATTCTCACCATCACAAATTCCACATTCATCAATAACTGTTGCCCCTCCACACTCTCCATAGCAATCAAGAATATTATTATCACAATCACAAGCCCAATCTGGAATTCCTTCTCCATTACACACACCACATTCATCTAGTTCTGCCCCACTATCACATGAGCCATCACAGTATGGATAGCTACATGTTCCATTGCTATCTGTAGCATTTTCATTATAGTTGCAACCTAGCAAATCTGTACACCCAGGAACAACGCATGGATCTAAAACAGCTTCATAAACGATTCCGATATATGTTGTTATAGATGATTCCTCAAAGCAAATCTGACTATCATTAGATTCATAATTTAAAATCATCAGTAATCCTGAATTAGAAGGAATATTATTATCAGTGGTACTTGACCCTGTAATAGTATTGCCATCTAATGTAATATTAAATTCAGCATTTTCTGAAGTACCTCCATAAAATGAAGTAATATCAAGACCTTCAACTGTAAATTCAAAATTAGAAACGTCAAACTCACAGTCCATATGAACTTCTAAAGTATTATTTATATAATTATAGTTTTGGAAACTCAATGTTCCAAGAGCACCATAATCACATGAGTCATCATTTGTATTTGCATCAGGATTGTAATTTTCAGCGTAAGGGTCCATGCAGCCTAAAATTTCAATTTCAGCGCAATATCCATTATCAGCTTGATATTGCCCTTCGCAATCACATGACCAAACATCTTGCCACAAAGTGCTATCCCATATCCAGCTACAACTCCATTCACAACCTTCAAATTCTTCGCAATTTGATTCATTCCAAGCTACACCATAGCAATTCTCAAATTGCATTTCTTCAGTCCATTCACATTCAGAATCTATTTCACATTCATTTTGGATTAAATTTTCACATAAAGCTTCAAAGCAAGCCCCATTAATTTCCCCAGTACCTCCAGAGCAGTAACTAGATCCACCGCCACCATAATCACCACCACCGCTTGAAGTCCAGGTNCAGCCATCAGCAGCATTACATTGTGAAGAAGATAATCCTGAGCATGATACAGTCTCAGATAGCCAATCACAATATGGATTACTATTGCATCCCCATTCTGATAGTTCTTCACATATGGCACAAGAGTAACCATTGCCATTACATATACCACATTCATCCATATTCTCACAACCTTCAACTATTGACATGCAATCTGATATATATGATTCAATATTATTTCCATTATTTCCAGATAGAATTAAGTTATTTATGCATGGATCACCTACATATTCTATTTTTAAAAGAGTTCCATTACCTGCAGGGATATAATCTCCTTGCATACTAAATGCAACTACCATACCTGTAGATGTGTTGTATGAAATTTGAAAATCAGCTTCATTTGAAGCCCCATCATATATATTAATTATTTCAGCATTAGTGATTTCAAATTGAAAGCCATAGATATCGCTATCAGTTAAATATAAAATATTACCTAGATTACATCCATCTATTCCATGGCATACTTCTACAAATGAAAGACAAGTATCCATATCAAAAACAATATCAGATCCATTTTCACCTGATAAAATTAATTCTTCAATACATGGCTGATTACCATTAGTATAATCAAAATTAATAAGAGTTCCTTGACCGGCAGGAATTGAATTACCTGAAAGGCTAAAAGCAACAATGACTCCTGAGGTTGTATTATATGAAATTTGGAAACCAGCTTCTTCTGCTGCACCACCATAAGCATTGGTTAATTCAGCCCCAACAACTCTAAATTGAAAGCCATAAATATCTGAATCAGTGTCGTACAAGAAATCTGCTGAAAATGAGACTGTAATTAATATTAATAGAAATAATTTTTTCATCTAATACATTTCCTTTTTGTTAAAGATTTAAAGAAAATGTAAATAGTTTTTTATAAAAACTTATTACGACAAATTTTCACAAATTATTTATTTTTGGATTTTTTTATAGTTTTTCTTTTTTCTTTTGAGCTAATCGTTTATTTATATCTAGCTCCATTTTTCTCATTCTAATATTTTGAGGGGTAACTTCAATAAGTTCATCTTCTGCAATAAATTCAATACATTGATCGAGAGATAAATTTTGAGGAGGCCTAAGTGTAACAGTGGCATCAGATCCTGCCGCACGCATATTTGTTAATTTTTTTTCTCTTGTTATATTGACATCTAAATCACCCTTACGATTTCTTTCGCCAATAATCATCCCTTTATAAACATCAGTACCAATACCTATTAATAGCTCTCCTCTATCAACCATTCCCATACTTGCATAAGAAGTAACTTTACCAGGTCTATCTGCTATTAATACACCATTTACTCTTTGTGGGATTGGTCCAAACCAAGGAGCATAGCCATCAAATAAGCTATTCATGATACCTGAACCTTTCGTATCAGTTAGAAATTGACTTCTAAATCCTATTAATCCTCTTGATGGCATTTTAAACTCAAGAGTTGTTCTGCCATATCCATTATTTTGGAGATTAGTCATTCTTCCTTTTCTAATTGATAGCTTTTCTGTTATAGTCCCAACATGCTCTTCTTGTAAATCAAGATATATTCTCTCCATTGGCTCAAGCCTTTTTCCATTCTCTTCTTTTGTAATAACTTGAGGTTTAGAAACCATAAATTCATAACCTTCTCTTCTCATGGTTTCTATAAGTACAGCCATTTGCAATTCTCCTCTTCCACAAACTTCGAAAATATCAGTTTGATCTGTTTCTTTAACCTGTAGAGAAACATTACCTAGAATTTCCTTATATAAACGATCTCTTAAATTCCTTGAAGTTAGAAATTTACCTTCTTTACCTGTAAATGGTCCATTATTAACATGAAAATACATAGATACCGTTGGCTGATCAATTTCAATTCGAGGTAGGGGAGAAGGATTTTCATTACATGATATAGTATCCCCAATCTTAATATTTTCAATCCCAGCTATAGCTATTATATCTCCAGATTCTAATTTATCTACTTTGATTTTTTTTAACCCACTAAATGTATAGCAGGCTGAAAGCTTTTGATTATTTCGAATTTCATCTTTACCGCATAGACTATACATCTGATTCATTGAAATAACTCCGTTCCCTAATCTTCCGATAGCAACTTGACCTACATAAGAATCATAGTCGATACTTGTGATTAGGAATTGGGGTACGTGATTATCGGTAGCTTTTGGACCAGGAAACTTATTAATTACTAAATCAAATAGAGGTTTTAAATTATCAGATTTATCATCTAAATCTAAATGTGCTATACCTTCTTTTGCATTAGTATAAACAATAGGGAAATCGATTTGTTCATCATTTGCATCTAAATCAATAAATAAATCATAAACCTCATTCACAACTTCTTGAATTCTAGAATCTGGTCGATCAATTTTATTAATTATTAATATCACTGGAAGATTTTTTTTAAGCGCTTTTTGAAGTACAAATCTAGTTTGAGGTAGGGGGCCTTCGCTTGCATCAACTAATAATAGAACTCCATCAACTAAATTTAGGCTTCGTTCAACTTCACCGCCAAAATCTGCATGGCCAGGAGTATCAACAATATTAATTTTAATATTATCATATTGTATAGCAGTATTTTTTGCAGTTATTGTTATTCCACGTTCTTTTTCAAGATCCATTGAGTCCATNATTCGGTCCTCAATATTTTCATGNCTTTTAAATGTNCCACTTTGATGAAGCATAGCATCAACCAAAGTTGTCTTCCCATGATCTACATGCGCAATAATTGCAATATTTCTAAATTTATCTTTTATCATGATTGGTGAATTTACAAAACTAAGGACTGACTTTTACTAAATATAAAGTATAATTTTTTTTTCTGAATTAAATCCAAATTCGAATTCTGTTTCTATATTAATATCTCCAATTAATAATTGAATTAATATTATAGAAATAATACCAGCAATAAGCCCAAGAATAAAATTTTTAATATCAAATTTCATTTATTTTCATCCTAAAATAATATTAACAAGATTAATTATATCAAGAATATTAATATGGCCATCTTCATTAATATCATAGGTATCATTAGTTTCATATGTATTTAATATTATGTTAACCAAACTAATAACATCAAGAATATTTACTTCAGAATCATTATTAATATCTCCTAATTCATTATTATATATCTGTTCGTATAAAAATAAATAGGCATCATTTTTTATTTGATCAAAATATTCATTAGGACCATTAAACCAATTNCCATTCACTGCTCCCCAGTATTCATGTAGTTCACCATCTTCGGCGTGTAGTTCACTTAAGATATTTTGTTCAATTAAACGATTGTAGATTAAATTAGATCCATGCACTAGTGGTAATGCAATGTCTATAGTAAAGGGGTAGCCTGATTCAAATGGCACAATAGGGTCTGCGGTACCATGAAATAAAATTGTAGGAATTTGGTCATTAGAATCTATCCAGCTCAAGTCACCTATTGCACCCCAACAGCTAACCAGCGCTTGTGGCTTACTGCTATGGTTATAGTTATTT
This sequence comes from Fidelibacterota bacterium, assembly GCA_002703645.1. Taxonomy (GTDB): domain Bacteria; phylum Fidelibacterota; class Marinisomatia; order SCGC-AAA003-L08; family D37C17; genus TMED161. Next base: position 6,413 of record NZUX01000039.1, read on the forward strand.
CCTTCACAATCTATGCATCCTAAATCTGGGTCAGATAAACTTCCATATGTTGATTCAGGTCTTTCATTTTCATCACAAAATGCTAAATGTAAACCAATAAAAGAACCAGCACTTGATCCCCAAATAAAAATTTTATTGGGATCTATACGAAGCTCTTCATTATGCTCTCTAAGATATCGTATAGCTGCACTCAAATCTTGAACTCCTCTGTATACAGCTCTTTCTCCACTATAACTACTTAAAACATTTAACCCTAATCTATAGTTCATACTAATAGCTACATATCCTCTTTTTGCAGATGCAACAGACAAGTCTGTTACATCATCAAGTTCATTATTACCTGAAAAAAAAGCTCCAGTATGTAGAAAAATAATAACAGGTCTATTACTTTCTAAGTCATTTTCTGGTTCNTAGATATCCATATCTAAATCAATATCTTGCGTATTCCATTCAAAGAAAAAAATAAATGGCAAATCAGGAGCATTGCCATATACGACATTTTCTGTTTTATTTACATTTTCAAAAATTTCATCTAGATATCTTACATCTTGCGATAAAAGAATATTTGAAAATGATAGAAAGAATACTAATATTTTTATCAATTTTAAACTCCTGATGATTGCATTAGTAATGAAATTCCGCTATTTTTGTTTTGGATATTAGCAATTTTTCGCTCTTCATTACTTGCATGATTTAAATCCCAGTGTATTAATTTTTTTGCCATGATTTTATGATAAAAATAAGGTAAAAAGATTGCTAGATATAGCATGCTAAGATAGCCTTGGGGCATCATTGGAGCATTAGGGTACGATTGGAGTTCCCAAAATTTCAAATTGGCTTTTTCATGATGAGCTGAATGTCGTGTTACATTATAAAGAAGAATGCTGCTCATTAAATCATTTGAATTCCATGAGTGTTTGGGNTCAACTGGCTTTCCGGGTTCTCTTACTAATCCGTAATGTTCAGTATAATTGATCACTTCGAGTAGCGCTTTTGCAATAAGTGCACATAATAAAAAAGTAAGAACACCAGTGGGACCTCCAATAAAATATGCTGCTATCATAATAGATATGCTTCTTAGATATCCCAATATCATTCTATTATGAATACTATATGGATTATATCCTCTCCTTTTTACATGCTCATTCTCAATTTTCCATGCATCTATCTGTTCTTTTACTGATGCTTTTAAAATAAAAAAATATATATTCTCACCTCTTTTTGCAGTTGCAGGGTCGCTTGGTAATCCTACATTTTTATGATGGCCATATACATGCTCAATAGCAAATGCACAATCCCAAGATAATGAAAGTAGCCAGTTTCCAAAAAACATATCAAATTTATCTCGCTTTCTATGCGTTAGCTCGTGGCCAGGCACAGTTCCCATAATACCAATAAAAAGACTGGTTGTGGCTATAAGTGACACCTTATCTATGGCTGTAATAGAATTTTTAAAGTGCATCAAATCTATAAATAAATATTTATTAAAAAAGCTTGCCAGCCATATAGAATTATGATCACTAAACACATAGATAACCATAGATAATAAAATAAATAACAGAAATAAATTTATATATATCGGCAGATTGATTAGCATTGGGTAACTATATTTTTCAATTGTAATATCTTTTTTTAATAAGAAGTCTCCGAGGATAATCATTAGAGAAAATCCAATAAAAAAATATGTAGGATAGTAACTTCCAACAGGGGGTATGTATATCACTAAAAGAAGTAAAATTGTAGATATAGAATATTTAATATATTTCATCATAATAATTAAATATACAAAATTATTTAATAAACGGAATCAATAATGAAGTATTTTTTTTATATTCTTTATAATCCTCTAATTCACCCCATTTTTTATCAGCACGCTCTTCCAGTAAATTTAGGCCGCTTACTTTAGTTAATAATAGAGTCACAAAAATTGGTGAAATTAGTGTTATATATTGCCAACCCTCTAGACTTGGAAATGTGATTATAGCGATTCCATACCAAAGTATTATTTCTCCAAAGTAATTAGGATGTCTTGATATTGACCATAAGCCAGAATTAATAAACTTACCTTTATTATCTGGATTTGAATTAAATACTCTTTTTTGCTGATCAGCTATTACCTCAAATAAGAATCCAGTTAGCCAAGTGGCTATTCCAATATATAAGAATATATCATTTGGTAAATCTTTATTATCAATAATCATCGTTAAGGCATTTGCAGTAGTTAGAAAAACCCATAAAGCAGATACAGACCACCAAATCAAGAATTTAGATAATACTTTT
>NZUX01000040.1 GCA_002703645.1 Fidelibacterota bacterium
AGAATCTGGTTGGCCTAATAGCTTAATTACTCTAAAATTCAGATTTTATCATAATACAGATAATTCTATAACACCTCAAGAATTCATTCCTATATGGAATAGTACTGTTCAATTTAATCCAGACTATAATGACAATCGTCCCCCTACTCCTTTCCTTATCCCAGAGAATGCGGAAAAAGTTGAATTTGTATCTTTAATAACAGGTCATGGATGGGGTAATAACACATGCTATAATTGTTGTGAATTCTGTAATTCAAGACATATTTTTGAAGTTAATGGTGGAACTACCGAATTCAATATAGACTTCCCAGAAGCAGGCTCTAATACGCATTGTATGTCATTAGAAATGATTGGTGAAGGAACCATCCCAAATCAGTATGGTACTTGGGGATATGGAAGAGCTGGATGGTGCCCAGGACTCGATGTTGATCCTTTTATTACAGATATTACTAATGCAGTAGCTATTGGAGATGAAAATATAATTGATTATGAAGCTTGTCGTGTAAGTGGCTCTTCTTGCTTAGCTCCACCTACATGTGGGACTTGTGGTTACTGTCCTGAAGTAGCATTTTCATCTTATATTGTTATATACTATTAAAATAAGAGAAGCTAATAAATCAAGTTTAAATTAACTCTTTTTAAATTGACAATAGAGCATCTTTGCTGATAAAATTACAACGATACATGCCCACATTTGATGAAATACAGCGACGTATATAGGGATTTTAAGAACTAAAGTTAATACCCCTAGAATAAACTGAATTAGCACAGCCATACTAAATTGGATCTCTGGAGATTTAAATAATTCTTTATTATCAACTTTTAAATTTAAAATAAATAAATAAAAGGCTATTCCTAGTAAAACAGTTCCCATTAATCGATGAATAAACTGTATTGTATAAGGAGCATAAAACATATTATTTACAAATGAGTTATCAGCAAAAAAATTAGGAGGAAGTAGTTTCCCATCCATTAAAGGAAAACTATTATATGCATAACCNGCCTTTAATCCTGCCGTAAANGCNCCATANGCAATTTGAAATAATACTANNAGAATNATNANNATACTNAATCGTTTTGANATATTNAACTTACNNNCTNAAAGATTANATGTTANACTATGTCTTAAATATTGAATATANGTAAANATAATTAAAANCATTGCAGCCATTAGNTGGATCATTAGTCGTATATGACTAACATTNGGNTTATCAGANAATCCACTTTTAACCATATACCAACCAAGNAACCCCTGTAATGCNACTAAAATAATAAGAGAAAAAACTTNTATTGANTCTTTATAATCAATTCGTTTAGTTAAAAATAAAAATATAAATGGAATAGAAAAATAAAGNCCTATAAATCGTCCAAAAANTCTATGGAGATACTCCCAAAAAAATATTTTCTTAAATCCNGCTAAATCAATATTCTTATTTAANAGCTTATACTCNGGGTATTGTTTATAATTATTAAACTCTTCCTNCCANTCNGTTTCTGTTAANGGAGGAACAATTCCAGCAATAGGNTCCCANTCAACCATNGATAANCCAGAATTAGTTANACGNGTCATNCCNCCNATTCCAACCATTATAATAATCAAGATAGTACCTATTCCATACCATCGCCTTAAAAAAGAAGAATTTTGCATCTATGAATTGATAATTACAAGAACTAAGAGAACTGGAAGATATAATATTGAAGCAAAAAATAAGCCTTTAGCCGTTTTTTGATTAACAGAAAAAGTAAATTTAGATACATAGTAAATAAATAATAATGACAAAAATATATTTCCTAGTAAATATATATTACCCACAGCTTTATTATAATATAAACTAAATGTAATAAAAATAAGACAAAGCGTGAAAAATACAATATGGACCCTTGTTTGAACCTGATTCGAGTATAGACTAGGCAGCATTATAAAACCACCTTTCTTATAATCTTGTGAATACATATATGCCAATGATAAAAAATGAGGAATTTGCCAACAAAACATTATTCCAAATAATGCAGTAACAATAGAAGAAGTTTCACTTGTTGCTGCAAACCAACCTCCTATAGGTGGTAATGCACCAGGTATTGCACCTATTAAGGTATTTAAATAGGTTACTTTTTTCATTGGAGTATAAATAAATATGTAAGTAAATATTGTTAAAAATGATAAGAATGCAACTAAACTACTTATCATTATATATAATAAAATAACCCCTAAAAGAGATAATACAATTCCAAATATATATCCATTTAAAGGAGAAATTTTNCCCATAGGAATAGGTCTNGAAGAAGTTCTATCCATCTTGGCATCTGACTGATANTCTATAGCTTGATTTAAAGCACATGCCCCAGCAGAACTTAATANTGTCCCNATAATNAAGTAAAAGAATGTAATCCATTCACTTGAAGANANCATATAAGAACCAACATGTCTCAAACCCATATAATATCCAAGATAAGCCGTAACAAGNACTAGCATACAAATTCTTGGCTTTGTGAGTNAATAATAATCTTTAAACATAAATTATTTTAACTTCTTTAGTTTGGAAATTTCCATTCAAATTATTTTGATTCTTTATTTTATTTGATAAATACGTAAAAGCGATAATAAATAGGATAATAATAAAAATTAACAAATTATTAATTTTTTTCACTTTATATATTCTAATGGCCTGAACTAGAATTATCTATTTTTTCATATATTTTAGCATCAGGATTAACAAGTTTTCCTCTTATATCATAAATAACTTCTCGCCTATTAACATCTAACATTGTAACCGCAATAAAAATTCCTACAAAAACAACAGAACCTAATATAAGAGCTAAGTTTAATTTATTATCATAATATAAATGCATAAAAAACATTAGAACTAAACTAGCTTTAAAGGAAGCAATTAACATAGCTAATACTATATTGAAAGATCCTAAATCAAAGAATGAAGCATCTAGATAAAAGAGATCTGGCCTAGCTGTCAACAAAGTTAAAACAGTGCATAAAATAAGTCCTGAAAAAACAATTAAATATGTAGATAATGGAGTTATATGATTTTCATGATTTGACATAATTTATCCTATTAAATAAAGTAGTGGAAATAAAAAGATCCAAACAAGGTCGACTAAGTGCCAAAATAAACCGACCATTTCAACTGGAGTATAATAAGCAGGACTAAAATGNCCTCTCATAGTACGAATTATTAGCCATAAAATTAAACCCATACCAATAACAACATGAATACCATGAAGTCCTGTCATCATAAAATATATACTGAAAAATACGTGAGGATTTGTCCCTGATATAGCAATGCAATCTGGAGCTATATGAGGATGATAATACATCCCTGGTAAGTGTCCACAATGGATCTTATGCTCATACTCAAAATATTTGATAAATAGAAACATTCCTGCAAAGAACAATGTTAATGATAAATTAATTATAGCTGCCCTACTATTATTCATTTGAAGATTTCTAATTGCAAGCGCCATGGTTAAAGAGCTCGTTATTAAAACAACTGTATTAATAGCACCCATGTATACATCAAGAGCTTTATGGGCACTAATAAACATATCAGGATACCATGCACGAAAAATTGCATATGCACAAAATAATCCTGCAAAAGTCAAAACTTCCGTAACTAAAAATGCCCACATACCTAATTTTGCAGATTCATGCTGTTGATGAGAATCTACAAAATGATGTTGAAAATAGGGATTATTGTCACTCATCAATCAATCGTCCTTTCAGGGTCCACTTTATCATAATCATATGGCCCATGAGTTATTTTTGGCTCTTCTAGAAAATTATGTGCAGGGACAGGAGAGGGAGTTTGCCACTCTAATGTTAATGCTCCCCATGGGTTACTTCCTGCAACTTTACCATTTCTAAGAGAATGAATCAGATATACTAACATAATTATAAATGATAATCCTATAATCCATGAACCTATCGTTGAAATAGAATGATATAAATGAAATAAACCTGTATCATTTATATTATCATACTCCCAATATCTTCTTGGCATACCTTGCGACCCGAGAATAAATTGAGGAATGAAGGTTAAATTAAATCCAATGAAAAATAATCCAGCTGATATCTGCGACCAAAATTCGCTATACATCCGACCCCACATCTTTGGCCACCAATAATGTAGTCCACCTAAAAATGCAACTACTGTACCACCCATCATAACATAATGGAAGTGCGCTACAACAAAATATGTATCATGAAGATGTATATCGACAGAAAGAGCACCCAAGAAAATTCCAGTAAGTCCACCAATTGCAAATAGGACTAGAAACATTAAGGCCCAAATCATAGGCGCTTGATACGATATTTTTCCTTTATAAAGGGTTGCTAACCAATTGAATATTTTGATTCCAGAAGGAATAGCTGTTAAATACGTTAAAATTGAGAAAAATAGAGCTGCAAATTCAGATTCAGAAGTAAACATATGATGACCCCAAACAAGAAAACCAAATAGGGCAATTGCCATACTAGAACCTGCTATATACGTATATCCAAAAATTTTCTTTCTAGAAAAGGTAGAAATAAGCTCACTCATTATTCCCATACCTGGTAATATCATTATATATACAGCTGGATGTGAATAAAACCAGAAAAAATGCTGAAAAAGAACAGGGTCACCACCCATAGCAGGATCAAAAATTCCTACTTGGAATGAACGTTCTAAAATAAGAAGTATCATTGTTACAGCTATAACTGGGGTAGCAAGTATCTGTATTAATGCAGTTGCATATAAAGACCATACAAAAAGTGGCATATTTGACCAATTTAATCCAGGAGCTCTCATTTTATGTATAGTAACAATAAAGTTTATACCAGTAAATATAGATGAAAATCCAAGTACAAATACAGCAAAGGTCATAAACATTACAGCTCCACCAGTAGAACTACTATAAGGAGTATAAAAAGTCCAGCCTGTATCAACACCACCAGCAATAATTGAATAAACTCCAATTAATGAACCAACTATATAAATGTACCAACTAGCAAGATTAAGTCGAGGAAAAGCTACATCTTTTGTTCCAAGCATTACTGGAAGAATTATATTCCCCATAGCTGCCGGTACTGATGGAATAATAAACATAAAAATCATTAATGCACCATGAAGCGTAAAGAATATATTATAAGTATCAGCATCTAATATATCTCCACCCATAGGTGTCATTAATTCCAATCTCATTGCTAATGCTATAAAACCAGCTATTGCAAAGAAGAATAAAATTGCAAATAAATACATAACACCTATTCTTTTATGGTCATAAGTAACTATCCATGACCATAAAGTTGTTTCTTCATTTAAATAATTTTTTTCTAAATATTCTTTCATCTTATATCTCTTATTTTAACGATTTAATATATTCAACAACACCTAAGATTTCTCTATCACGAAGGATGCCTTTATATGATGGCATAACACCCTCATATCCCTTAATAATTTTCTTCTGAGGCTCTATAATAGATTCATAAATATAATTTTCATCTACTAATACTTTAGAACCATCAGTATGCTCCATAGTTGTATTCCAAATTCCTTTAAATGAAGGACCAATCATATTGGACCCATCGATTGAATGACATGTATTACATGCATTTTTATTATAAATTATCTCACCAAGTTCTACTAGTGGTATAGATTCATCTACTACATTAGCTTTTTCAAGCCATTTATCATAATCTTCTTGATTTAAGACTTTAACTTTTGCTAGCATTTGAGAATGTGCTGTTCCACAATATTCAGTGCATAATATATCATATTCCCCTACCTTAGTTGCTTCAAACCAAGTAACCATATAGCGATTTGGAATAATATCCATTTTTACTCTAAAATCTGGGACATAAAATCCATGTAATACATCTTGAGATTCCATAATAAGCTTAACTGGTCTATTTACAGGTACTACAAGTTCACTAGAATTAAAGCCTTCTTTATAGTTAAATGAAAAAAACCATTTCTGAGCTTTAACATTTACCTCCATAGCATCATAGGGTACTATATTCATCTTCAAATATGATTTTGCACCCCAAAAAAATACAACCATTGTTAAAAAAAGAGGAAATAATGTCCATGTAATTTCTAGTAGATTATTATGGTCTAATGGCTGCGTCGTTCCACGTTCATTAGATTTATATTTCCAACCGAAATAAATTGCACCCACTACAACAATGGCTAAAAAGAAATATACCCAATATAGAATAAAGTAAAATAAAGAATCTACTTCTGGAGCAATTGTAGAAACTTGATCTGGCATCCATAAATTTTGTAAAGTTGATGCATCTTCAAACTTTTCTTTCAAAACCAATCCTTTCTTTAATCCATAAAATTGATAAAAATATAAAAATTAAAAATACACTTATAGTACCAGATACTTTCATCGCATTTGAAGCTATCATTGAATAACCTCCGGTTTGNGGATCATACTGATAGCAATACAACATNATTTTATCAAAAATTGATGATACACTATTATCACTAGCACTTAAGATNGATAACTTTAAATCAGTTGATGTGGGACTAATTCCAAATATTTGNTTTGAAANCATNCCATCATCNGTTAANACATAAACAACAGCAGAATGNGCATACTGATCTATNTTGGNATCATAAGAATAATTAAAACCCANTTCAGAAGTGATNTTATTTATATTCTTCTGATCAGTCGTCGNNAATGTCCANAAATCCTTATCTTNAATATCNTTAAAATATTTANNTNTNTAGCTATCTTTTTTTTGCTTTGCAAGCTGATAATTTTCATTGGGATCTATACTCACAGTAAGAATCTNATAATCTTTCCCAGGATTAAGATCTGATTTAAATAAAGCATCTGATAAACCATTNAATACCAATGTNCACAACATTGGACATTCATAGTATGCCATAACTAATACTAATGGCAANCCATTATTAAAAAANTTANTAATTTTTATTTTTTCATTAGAGTCAGTAATTAATTCAGTGTCTTTGCTAACATAAGTCCCAAGCTTATTTTCTACATCTATACTATTTAAGTGTGTATCTGAATATGTAGAGTTTGCAGAAATAAAACTCATTATTGAAAAATATAATATTATATAGCTTTTATTCATTATAAAAATTGATAGCTTTAGTTATTGCTTTATTGATTGGAATTTGAATTATTTTTGTATCACCATCTAAATATTCACTATAAGAATTAAGTGCCTTCTTTTGACTATTTGTATATTCTATAGTAGAGTTAACCTCATCTTGTAAAACCATTTCATCATACATTTTTTCTCTTTGAATAAAAAAATAAAAAGCCAGTAATAATGTGATAATAATTAATAAAAATACCGAAAATGAAGTATAAGCGAAAAATGATGACATAGTATAATTATCATCTTTTTCATATCCAGTTAAATCAAATCCCATTAATAATCACCTTTAATTGAAGAATTGAGCCTAGGGTCATTATCGGGTACCATAGGAAATTCTGTTAATTTTTTCCAAAATAGAGATAAGAAGAATCCACCATGAGCTAAAAATACAGTTAAATCAGACCAATTAAATACTATCGTATTTTTATGTAAATTAGGTAGTACATTCCAATACAAATCAATCCAATGCATAAATAAAATCAATATAGATAAAATAGCCATGATAGATAAAACTCTTTTTGCTTTATTAAATAATAACACTATAAATGGAATAGCAAAATGTCCAAATATTAAAAGATATGATAAATTCATCCATGTACCATGACTTCTAGCTAAATACCATTCTATTTCTTCTGGAAGATTTCCATACCATATTAAATAATATTGAAATCCTGCGATGTATGCCCAAAACACTGTAAATCCAAACATAATTCTACCGAGATCTCTATAATGCTCAATAGTAACTTCATTATATAAAATTCCATAATTTCTAAGATATAATAAAATAATAGTAATAAATGATACGGCAACCAAGAATGAGCCGGCAAATATATATACCCCAAACATAGTTGAATACCAATGAGGGTCTAAAGTCATCAACCAATCAAAGCCTGCAAAACTCATAGTTAAGGCAAATACAAAAGTCCCTACAGCGGATAATTTTCTTAAAGTCATCAATGATTGAATAGAGTCATATCTTACCGAGTGATAATATAGAGCTCTGGCAAAATAACTCCACAAAACAAAATAAATAAGAGTTCTAGATATAAAAAAGTTTTTATTAAGATACGATTCTTTAATAGGATGATTAATCCATTCATATAAATATTCCATTCCAAAGTATAAAGGAATAGATGAAATACAAACATAGGGGATTAGAGACATAGCAGATTCTGCTATTCTCCTCATAACAACACTCCATGTAGCATTCATTGCGTAATGCATCATTACAAAGAACATACATCCACAAGATAAAGTCATCCAAAAAACAAATGAAACTAGATACGAATGATAAAAATGCTTAACATCATTTATGTACCCTAAATAACTTAGAACTGATGCTAATAAGCCTAAATAGAAAAATTTTCTAACTAAGTTGTTTTTATCTTCAAATTGAAAAATATTTTCCATTATCTATTCTCTCTAGTTAATCTTAAAGCTCTTAAATAACTAACAATTGCCCATCTATCTTTAATCTCAATCTGATGACTATACCCTGGCATATTTCTAACACCGTTGCTAATCACATCAAAGAAATAGCCATCAGTTTTATTATCCAATGTATTGCTATGCAACGATGTTGGGATTAAAGGATATTCATCGTTTTGAGCAACAAGACCATCCCCATCCCCCGTATACCCATGACATACTGAGCAATATATATTATATCGTTCTTTACCTCGTAGAATAAACATTTCATCTACATCTGCTACATCAGATACCTTACTAACAAAATTTCCTTGCTTATCTTTACCATAATAGAATGAATTATCATCATACAAATATCCTCGAGGGACCGTACCCTCTACTGGAGTTCTCATTGACATATTATTTTCAAATAATGGATTAGACTCTTGTGGCTTAAATTTTTCTTGATTATCCATATTCGGATTTAAATGTATAGGAGGTTTTTTAGATGGCATCCCTTGACATGCAAAGAAAAATAAAAAGACCAGAAAGAAAATTTTATTCATTCTACAACCTCCTCAATACTTATACTTCCTAGAGATTCAAGAAATTCTTTTGTTCCTTCTAAATCAAACAATGGATCCTTATATTCAATACTCATAAAAAAACCATCATCAGTAGCTTTCTTAAAATTTTCTGAATTAAATAAAGGGTGATGGAATGTAGGCATTCTATTTAGATGAAACATCCCTATTAGTGCAGAAAAAGCTCCACCTAACACCATAAGGACAAATGTTATAATCATATATGCTTGCCAGCTAAAAAATGGTTTGCCAGAAATAATAATAGGATATTCTATAGTACTTGACCACCACTGCAAACCTAAACCAGCTGTAGCACCAACAACACATCCAATACCAACAATATAGCCTATAATTGAACGGCTTAATCCCATAGCATCATCTAATCCATGAATAGGAAATGGACTATAGCAATCAAAATCAATATATCCCTCATTTTTAACAGATTCAGCTGCATTCATAAGAGCTTTAGGATCTTTAAATTCAGCTAATAAGCAATATATTCTCTTATCAGTCATTAATGATTATCTCCATGATGTGGGTCTGCTTGAGGAAGAACACCTTTCACCTCAGATATTGCTATCATTGGCACAAAACGCAAAAATAATAAAAACAATGTAAAGAATAGACCAAATGAACCTAAGAATAATGACATATCCCATATTGTTGGTGTATAATAATCCCAATTTGCAGGCAAGTAGTCTCGAGAAAGGGAAGTTACTACAATAACAAATCTCTCAAACCACATGCCTATATTTGCAAAAATTGAAGCAATAAATAATACTGTAACATTTGTTCTTAATGTTTTTGACCAGAATAACTGGGGAACAATTACATTGCAAGAAATCATTATCCAATAAGCCCACCAATAAGGACCAAAAGCCCTGTTTACAAATGCAAATGATTCATAAGTATTATTACTATACCAAGCGATAAAAAACTCCATAGCATACGCGTAACCTACCATAGAACCTGTTACGAGCATTATCTTTGCCATTTTTTCAAGATGTCCAAGAGTAATAATATTTTCTAGACCATATATTTTTCGTACTGGTATAGCTAGGGTTAATACCATAGCAAAACCTGAGAAAATCGCACCAGCGACGAAGTAAGGAGGAAAGATAGTGGTATGCCAACCTGGTAGTAAACTTACCGCAAAATCCGTACTAACAATACTATGAACCGATAAAACTAATGGCGTAGATAGACCTGCTAGCATCAAATAGGCTAATTCATAATTTTGCCAATGCCTATTACTAGACCTCCATCCTAAAGATAAAATACCATAAACAATTTTTTTAACCTTCGTTTTAGCCCTATCTCTCAATGTAGCAAAATCAGGTATTAAGCCTACATACCAAAAAAGTAATGAAACTGTAAAGTAAGTACCTACTGCAAAAACATCCCAAAGAAGAGGACTTCTAAAATTGGGCCACATAGCCATTTGGTTAGGTATAGGAAACATATAGTAGGCTACCCAAACTCTCCCAATATGAATCCCTGGGAATATTAGAGCGCATATAACAGCGAATATTGTCATAGCTTCTGCAAATCGATTAATTGCAGTTCTCCATTTTTGACGGAATATAAATAAAACTGCAGATATTAATGTTCCAGCATGACCTATACCAACCCAAAATACAAAATTCACAATTGCCCAACCCCATCCTACGGGATTATTAAGCCCCCATATGCCTACACCTTCCCATATTAGATAAAGAATCGATCCTTTTAAAATCAGTAAAAGAGAAAGAGAAAATACAAAACCAATAAGCCAACCACTAGGCGGCTTACTTTCCACTATAGAACTAACTTGGTCAGTAATTTCTCTAAAAGAAGGATTACCCTCTACTAAAGGCGGTCCATCTATTAGCTGATTATCTTTATTTAGTACTTCCGACATTAATGGTGCCCCACTGATATTTTTTTATCTTTATCTGACGCTTCAACTAAATCAGGATGAGGATTTCTAAATTTAGCCAAATATGTAGTCCTGGGCTTAGTATTAAGCATTCTTAACAATGAATAATCATGAGACAATGCTTTTGCTTTTGATACTCTGCTATTAGAATCCGTTATATCGCCAAATTCAATTGCCCCCATTCCACATGAAGACTGGCAAGCAACCTTAACATCTCCATCGATTAATGCTCTTTTTTCATTTTTAGCTGTAATTTTTGCTTCACTAATTCTTTGAACACAATAGCTGCATTTTTCCATTACACCTCTAAATCGAACAGTTACATCTGGATTATGAGACATTTGTACAACCTCTGGAGTATCGTATGTATAATTATAAAAATTAAACCTTCTCACTTTATATGGACAATTATTTGCACAATAACGTGTTCCGATACATCTATTGTAAGTCATGCCATTTAAACCTTCTTCATCATGAACAGTAGCTGCCACGGGACAAACTTGCTCACATGGAGCATTTTCACAATGAACACATGCTACTGGCTGAAGAGCAAATTCAGGATTGTCAACATCTCCTTTAAAATACCTATCCATTCTGATCCAAGACATCTCCCTGCCTTTATAAACTTGNTCCTTACCTACAACAGGTATATTATTTTCACTTTGACATGCAATCGCACATGCATTACAACCGCTACAAACATTTAAATCAATACTCATTCCCCATTGAGGACCTTCTGAATAATCATGAGCAGGATACATAGAAGGCATATCCTTATCTTCATCTGGAAGATGCCATTTTCTATCATAGTCTAATACAAAATCATCATTCTTTTTAAAATCTTCTATATTAGATTCTCTAATAATNTCCGGGAGNCTATTTTCNACTTCTCCACCTGCAAGTTTTTCNAAGTCAAGACCATGATGATCTTGAGTGCATGCAACAATTTGAGTTTTTCCTGTTTTTTCNAAACTGCCNCCTACTACAAAGTTTTTAANAGTATCCTTNAAAGGTAAAACATTAACTCCTAAGACATCNTCATCAATATAATTTCTATCAACTTCACGATTAATTTCTCTCCCATAACCCATCTCAAGTATTACAGTATTATCTGGCAACCCAGGCAATGTCCATGCTGCTATATCTAATGATTGATTATTATAATTAATAGTTATAATATCTGAATTTTTTATATGATATTTTTCAGCCATGCTATAACTAATTAAGGCAACATTTTCCCAACTTACTTTTGTAATAGGGTCAGACACCTCTCTCAACCAGTAATTATTGATATAACGACCATCATGAATCTGATTTGATGAACAAAATCTAATTTCAATTTCTTCTTCTTTAAGATTTCCAATATTCTTACTAAACCTATTATATAGATTTTTGAAAATATTCTTTTTAGCTGAAACGATATTAGAATTTTCAGTTCCTTCTAAATACCCATCATGTATTGCTCTGCGCCATTTACTTGAAAAATTAGTTTTAAGAATATCACTTTGCCAATTTTCTCTAAGAATATCATAATCAGTTTTGTCTTCATTAATAAATAGCGAAATCATCTCGTTTATAGATATAGAATCATAGAGAGGTGCAATCAAAGGCTGAATAATTGAAAGAGTGCCATCGATACTAATAGCATCACCCCAAGATTCTAAATAATGACTTTTAGGAATACTCCAATAGGCATTTGCTGCAGTCATATCATTGTGAGACCCAAGATAAACAATATTAACAAGAGATGATATTTCTTTATCAAAATAATGTGAAAATAAATGATAGAAATCTAAATCAAAAACTAATAGCGTATCTATCTCATTTGACTTAATACTATCAATTAAATTAATCATAGATTTTGAATCGGAGCTAACACCATCTGAAACACTATGATATGTTATATTATTGTTTTTACTAAGCGATTCATTGATAAAATAAACTAATGAATGAATAGATGAATCTAAATCTTCTCCTACAGTAATAATTGATTTCGATTTATTTTTTATTAAATCTTGAGCTAAAACACTAATGAATTTCTTACTTTTAGAATCCATTTTATTTGAATTAATTTTTTTTAAGTCTGATAACCCATAATTCAATAGCATATTATTTAATTCCGCCACAAAATTATATATTTCACTAGGCTTAATTTTAAATCTATGGTCAGCCATCATACCTGTCGTTGAAAGATTACTTTCAACAGCATATAGACGATTCATTTTATCATTCTTATTTTTTACTCTTCTTTTCTCAGAAAACGTTTTCTGATTATGAATAGAATTTAAATCAGAACCAATAAAGTCAGATTCTAAAGAAAGAACAATGTCCACTTTATCAAAATGATAAATAGGAAGTACTTTTTCACCCATAATATCTTCAAGACCTTTAATTTGGTTCTCATTAGAAACTAAATCAAAAGCAATCCATTTAGACTTCGGATAATTAGAATTAAACTTATTATATAATTTTTTAGTAGTATTAGATCTAAAGGAAGAAGATATTACTGCAAGGCCTTCCCCTTTATTCTCTTTAAAAATACTAGAAACTTCTTTTACATACGTCTTAAAATTGTCAAGTGAGCTTGAACCACTACTATTTAATGTCTTCTTCATTCGATCGGGATCATACAAGTCAAGTATAGACGCTTGTATAAATGAATTAACAGCGCCCTTAGAAGAAGAGTGTAAATTATTACCTTCTATGTGAGTAGGGCGTCCTTCGTGGCTTTCAACTACAACTCCAAAAGAATTCATCCCAAATGGCATAGTTGTAGCATAATAATTAGGTATTCCTGGAATAATCTCCTCTGGTGCTTGAATATAAGGTAGTATTTTTTGAACAGGTTTTCTGCAACCTACGAGACCAGCCATTGCCATTGATGCTCCCATTAATGACAAAAATTTCTTTCTAGTAATAGTTTCTGCTAATTCAACAGTTCCTTCTGGAAATTCATTCTCAATCAAAGACTTTATCTGATCAGAATTGTTTTTATCTTCAATACTTTTCCAATATGTTTTATTAGACTCTTTTATCTGTGACATGCTGTACAATCCTCTGGAGGTGAAATGTTTTTATCTTTAATATATTTTTCTACNAGNAAATCATGTCCNTCAGGNGGAACCCAAGCCATATTAGTNACTTGATTTAAAGGCCTAATATGNGGTCCTGGATTTCTATGNCAATCAAGACACCAAGACATACTTAANGGTTCAATCTGCATNACTACTTCCATTTGNTCAACTCTACCATGACAGCTAACACANCCTACACCAGCATTNACATGAACNCTATGNTCGAAGTAAGCATANTCTGGAAGCATNTGNACACGAATCCATTCTATCGGNTTANCCGTTTCCCAACTTTCTCTTACCAATGCTAATTCTTCACTCTCNACATCAACAACGCTATGNCAATTCATACATGTTTCTGTAGGAGGAATAATTGCTTCATGAGATTTTTCTACAGATGTATGACAATACCTACAATCCATACCNANTTCTCCNACATGNANCTTATGAGANTANTGNACAGGCTGTTCTGGGCGATANCCAACATCCGTAAATTCTGGTGAACCAAAATAGGAAATGAAGAAAACTACAGAACCAAGAGCTCCAACACCTACAAAGGCTAAAATCAAAGGAGCATAATTAGTCCATTTTGGAAATATTTGTGCCGTTTCNGAATCCTCGTTTTAAGTAAATTCAATTCTATATAGACTATTGAATTTAAATGCTATAGAGTATGTNCNACAAGGTTTAAATNGATATTTTTTTAAAAAAATNTAATGATTCAGGNTTNACAATTGAATCTTTATTNAAAANTTCTTCATCATTNATTATTTTCTTTATAGCAACTTCNACTTTNTTACCATTTAAAGTNTATGGTATATCTTCAACTTGAATAATTCTATAAGGTATATGNCTAGGACTACAATTGANTCTAAGNTTATTAAANATTTCNGNTTTAATATTTTCANNTAAATCTACATTCATTTTNACAAANAATATNATTTGNTCATCATTATTAANNTTNTTTCCNATAGCAACACAATCNATAATACCTTNNATCTTTTCTACAACCTCATAAATTTCNGAGGTNCCAATTCTAACGCCNCCTGGATTCAANGTTGAATCTGATCTNCCNTATATAANAACNCCCCCATGNTNATTAANTAATATATAGTCACCATGNGTCCATATATTTTCATACTTATTAAAATATGCNTNAAANTACAATTGNTTATCAGNGTCATTCCAAAAATATATTGGCATTGATGGNAANGGNGATTTGCAAACNAATTCTCCTTTTTCAGAAAGAANTGANTNNCCTNATTCANTATAACTATCNACATCCATACCTAATCCTATNCACTGNAATTCACTTTTATAAACAGGTAAAATAGGGCATCCAAGTGCAAAGCATGATACAATATCTGTTCCGCCTGATATAGAAGATAACTGCACATCTTTTTTCCAATGATTATAAACAAAATCAAAATTATTATCTAGCAAAGGAGATCCCGTTGATAAAATAGTTCTAAGATATTTAAAACGCCCCTCTTTGGATGGTTTAATATTAAATTTTTCTAGTGAATCAATATATTTTGCACTAGTTCCAAATATATTAATATTTGCTTTATCTGCAATTTTAAGTAAATGACTAGGGGTNGGATAGAATGGATTCCCTTCATACAAAACAATAGTACTACCTATTGAAAGACTGGAAACAAGCCAATTCCACATCATCCAGCCACATGTCGTATAATAAAAAATTTTATCCTCTTTATTTAAATTGACATGAAGTATAAGTTCCTTCAAATGNTGTATTAATGTTCCTCCAGATGAATGAACAATACTTTTAGGTTTGCCNGTNGTNCCTGATGAATACATAATATACAAAGGATGACTAAAAGGAAGTTTTCGNAAATTGATNGAACTGGTTTTNTTTTCTTTAATNATATTACTCCAANNAATAAACCTAGTTGGNTCATTCAAGCTAATNTGNTTAACATAATTAACACCAATAATCTTCATGATACTACTTAGNTGTTTNGATATTCTTTCTATTTTATCATTAATTGAATAATATTTCCCTTTAAACATATATCCATCTGAAACTAGCAATACTTTTGGAGAGACTTGCTCAAATCTATCTAAGATTGCATTGATACCAAAATCAGGAGAACATGATGTCCATATCGCCCCCAAGCTACTTGAAGCTAGCATCATTATAATAGTTTCTGAAATATTAGGCATAATAGCAGCAATTCTATCGCCTTCTCTTACTCCAATAGATTCAAGATAAGAGCTTACTGCGGCAACTTGATTATTAAGCTCTGAATATGTAAGGGTTGTTTTTGTTCCATTTTCACTATAAGATTCTATAGCAATCTGATTATCATTGAATTTTAATAAGTTTTCAGCATAGTTTAGNTTGATACCTTCAAACCATTTCGCCCCTATCATTCTAGTCTTATCATCAATTACTTGAGTTACCTCTCCATCATAAATAATATCCGAAAAAGATAATACTTTCATCCAAAAATCATTTAAAGAATTAATACTCCAATCATGCAAAGACTTATAAGANCTAATATCTAATTTAAACTCTTTATTAACTTCATTAATAAATTGACTTATATTACAATTATTAATTAATTCAGNAGATGGNCTCCAAAGAGGTTTTTTAACCATTTTTTTCTATAATTCTNATTATAGCCTGCCATGCTTCATNAATATTATTTTCATAAAGCNAATNTTTTGCNGATTGATAAAGTTTNTTTTCAGNTAAGATATCTAAATATTNATACTCNTTAGATTTTAATGGTATATTTTGAACTCCNGCAAGTTTTGCAAGCTCATTTCCATTGAATTTTTCACTCTCTCGTATAGANNTGGGTAGNTGATCAAATCCAATACCATTATGCCTTGGCTTAAAAACTTCAAATAGGCTTTCAGCNGATCTGCTATAAAAATTATATCCAAGTCGAGCNATAGGATCTAATTTATATGGNTCAATTTCATTATCANTTTTTAAAATATCTTCTCTTAAATGAAAACANAGTATTTCACCTAATATCAAATTCCCGCTACCCGGTTTACCCCCTAATTCTAAAATATTATATAATT
>NZUX01000041.1 GCA_002703645.1 Fidelibacterota bacterium
ATGATGGCCATATACATGCTCAATAGCAAATGCACAATCCCAAGATAATGAAAGTAGCCAGTTTCCAAAAAACATATCAAATTTATCTCGCTTTCTATGTGTTAGCTCATGGCCAGGCACAGTTCCCATAATACCAATAAAAAGACTGGTTGTGGCTATAAGTGATACCTTATCTATGGCTGTAATAGAATTTTTAAAGTGTATCAAATCTATAAATAAATATTTATTAAAAATGCTTATTAGCCATATGGAATTATAGTTACTAAATACATGGATAACCATAGATAATAAAATAAATAATAGAAATAAATTTATATATATCGGTAGATTGATTAGCATTGGGTAACTATATTTTTCAATTGTAATATCTTTTTTAAATAAGAAGTCTCCCAAAATAATCATTAAAGAAAATCCAATAAAAAAATATGTAGGATAGTAACTTCCAATAGGGGGTATGTATATCACTAAAAAAAGTAAAATTGTAGATATAAAATATTTAATATATTTCATCATAATAATTAAATATACAAAATTATTTAATAAACGGAATCAATAATGAAGTATTTTTTTTNTATTCNTTATAATCCTNTAATTCACCCCATTTTTTATCAGCACGCTCTTCCAGTAAATTTAGGCCGCTNACTTTAGTTAATAATAGAGTNACAAAAATTGGTGAAATTAGNGTTATATATTGCCAACCCTCTANACTTGGAAATGTGATTATAGCGATTCCATACCAAAGTATTATTTCTCCAAAGTAATTAGGATGTCTTGATATTGACCNNAANCCAGAATTAATAANCTTACCTTTATTANCTGGATTTGAATTAAATACTCTTTTTTGCTGATCAGCTATTACNTCAAATAAGAATCCAGTTAGCCAAGTGNCTATTCCAATATATAAGAATANATCATTTGGTAAATCNTTATTATCAATAATCATCGTTAAGGCATTTGCNGTAGTTAGAAAAACCCATAAAGCAGATACAGACCACCAAATCAAGAATTTAGATAATACTTTTTTAACCTCATCAAATCTACTATCTCCACCTGCTTTTAGTATTCTTGTAAATAGGAAAAATCCCAATCTTAAGCTCCAAATTAAAATAAAAGAAATAACAATTAAAGAACGTGTACTCAAATTATCATTTGCCAAATTAACTGCTAAGTATGATGATACTATTAATATAGATATGTATCCTAGCGTACCGGTAATATCATAAAATTTCTCTGTTTTATTTAAATAGGAGGGAATGAAAATAATCCAATGAATTAAAAAGCTAGCGCTCATGCAAATTAGTAGGGGAGGGTATCCATTATAATAAATAGAACCTTGTGAACCTGCTAGTGCAACTAAGCTTCCAATTACTAAAACTATAAAAATAACTACAAAATCTCTTATCATTTAAAATCCCTTTACTAATTTAAAATTATATTAACAATCTGAACGATATCAAGCACATCTATATTCCCATCTNAATTAAGGTCAGCAAAACCATTGTATTCCATACTTAAAATTAAATTTACAGTTAGTATTACATCTTGGATATTAACTAGAGAATCTCCATTGATATCACCAAGTATAAAATCTCCTGTTTCAAATAGATGCCATCCTGCCACAGGATGATTAATAGAATTTCCAAAGCTATTATAAGCGGTGATGAAATATTCTATTTCTGTATTNGAATTTAAGGTAGGGAATTGGCCTGTATAAACGTTGTTTATGTCTAGTTCTAATTCTGTTTGATTATAAGGCCCATCTTCAGCGCTATATTTCCAGCTAAGCACCACAGACTCCAGGTTATAGTTAGGATATCCATAGTCAATAACATATGCTTCAATATAAATTGAATTATTATTATTGATTTCTTCAGTTCTTATCGATTTGTGAGATATATGTATCATATTAGGGTCAAATATACCCATCGTTCTACAGTGTAGAGCATCTTCAGCGTACCATGGATTTCCAGTATCATTATAAAAACCTATAACTTCATAACCAGGCATAGCTTCTTGGTATACATTTAATGCATTTGCATCTGCAGATATTATTCCATATTGAGGAACTAATACTTTATCGTTTAAAATCAATGAATTCGTATATGCTGTTACTGGATTAACTTCCCACCACACGCCATTTATTTCAGGACAATAAATTCGATGAATTTTAAATGGCCTACCATAGAAAGTATTTAATTCATAGAAAGAGTTGGCAAATTCTTCCATACATTCATATTCAGGACTTTCTTCTGGTACTTGCTTGATAATAATAGTTTCAGGATTAACAAGTTTAGCCATACAATCTATATGTTGAATGCTTTCTTCATTTGGGTTATCAAGAATATAATAGTTATCAATATTTAAATATTCTTGGATGAGATTTACAAATTCAGTTTCACCCATATCATTTTCATTTACCATTAATTCTGTAGAGAAAGCCATACCATACCCATCAGTCATAAAATTTCCACCTGTCCAAAAAACAGGAATATCTAAAATATCCCAATTGAGCTGGTTAGCAAAATCAATATTAGTATCATCATCTTCTTCCCATCCTCTAAAATTAGTAGGTAAGGGACGACCTTCAATTCTATTGACCATAATGTTAGTATCATTACAATAGTTATTTTCATCTTCAGTTTCTTGCCCACAATCACCACAGTCCCAGCTATATTGATCGCATAAAAAATTCAATTCCCAAGTTCCATCATCACAATATCCATCTCCAAGCCAATCTATTATTTGTCCATCCCCATTAAAATCTTCACATAAATCATTATTAATATAACAATCATATCCCTCTTCAGGATATAAGGGTTGGTTATTACAAAATGGAGTATTAACACAATCAAAAAGAATCATTTCTTCTTCACAGTCAATCAAATCATTATTATCCTCAATTTCACAACCATTTTCAACAGGATATCCATTAAATTGCTGATTTACTACTTCCCAATGATTTTCACCAATTAAAAATTGAGGGCCATGATCCCTTGTCCAGTGACTATATGTACTTGTGAATATGAAAAGGACATTTTCCATATTAACATTCCAAGAATTAAAACTGTTTCTAGCCGTATTCTCTTGTGCATTATTTTCTACTAATACATATAGAATATCATCTTGTGCAAGCTCAACAACTAAGTCTGATGGAATTCCAAGTGGCCATCTAATCATTGTACCTAGAGCAGGCTCCCATTCTGCAACAATTCTTCTATCAGGAATTTGATTATATAATAGATTAGAAAATAAAACCAATATTAATATAGTTTTCTGCATGATATTTCTCTATTTATGAATCACTTTTTTAAAATCATCTTCATTGTAACCAAAATCATTACTTAGAGTATTTAATATATTTTGATATAGTGAATCTTCCATATGATTATCTCTAGCCATAATCCAGCCATATGTATTTCCAGGATATCCTACAACCATATAGTTATATTCATCATCTAAAATAATAACTTTATATGGAGCTCGGTAAAAAGGAATATAAGGTTTAGTGAATCGCATTTCCCATGTACTATTATGAACTTTATCAATTATTTCCCCATTTTGTTTAATGGTAAATTCTTCACCATCTTTTATAGCATAATAGAAAACATCAACAGTTCCATCGGGTGTTAGTGTATAAATATCATATGCATTTTCACATCCTTTTTCAACAAAATTAGGAATATTTGATATCACATACCATTTACCCATAAATTTATCAATATCAATATTTTTAACGGTATCCATACTAAATGCAAAAGATAAAATAATGATATTTATTAGTACTTTTTTCATTTTTAATAATTTACGCAATTTAAACACCTTATAATTATAATTTTATCATTGATGACGCGATTGATAGNCCCGCCCCTGTTCCTACTAAAAATATTATATTATCTTTATTGATTAAATTATCTTCATCTGCTATTGCAATAGATAGAGGTATGGAGGCTGCTACGCAATTCCCTGTTTTATTTATTATATTCATAACTTTTTTTTTATCAAAACCACCAAATTTTGAGTATGCCTTAACTCCTCTTCCTGATGCTTGATGAGGAATTAATAAATCAATTTCAGATTTAGACATATCATTTCTTTTTAAAACTCTTAAGATCATTTTATGAACTTTAGGTAGTGTAAACTTAAAAATTTCAGGCCCATTCATAGAAAAAAGATTATCTTCATTCTTGGTTTCCTTATCTTGTGGGTGTAGGTAAGTTCCACCACCTCTTACCTCTGTCAAATTTGCCCCTTGGGGCCAGGATTCCATTTCAAAATCAATCAATCCTTGATTTTTATTATTGGTATATTCTAAATAAATAGCTGCTGCAGCATCTCCCAGTAGAGATGAACTTTCAGGCTCATTAAAATTTCTTCCTCTGGTACCACGATCTGATGATACTATTAAAATCTTTTTATATGATTTACTATGTATTAAAGCTCCAGCAGTATTTATTGCAACAATAAAAGATAAACATGTAGAATGAATACTAAATGATGGTATTCCATTATATCCTAATTCTTTTTGAATGAAAACGGATGTATCTGGTATTGTTTGCTTAGGAACTCCAGATGCATTGATAATTAAATCAGGAGCACATTTATTCCCAATTGCTTTTTTTGCTGCAATTGCACCCATTTGATCTACATCAAT
This sequence comes from Fidelibacterota bacterium, assembly GCA_002703645.1. Taxonomy (GTDB): domain Bacteria; phylum Fidelibacterota; class Marinisomatia; order SCGC-AAA003-L08; family D37C17; genus TMED161. The sequence continues at coordinate 4,652 of NZUX01000041.1, forward strand.
ATCAGAAATCCTTCTTTCAGATACTCCTGCTGTTGATATAATCCAATCAGAGGTTTTATTAATTTTCTTTGATAACTGATCAGCGGTTTCAATTTTAGGGGGTAGGTAGTATCCTGTCCCAGTTATTTGGAAATTATATTTCATAACAGGATTATAATTTTATATCCCTATAAATTAACGAAGGATTATATTAACAATTTGAACGATATCAAGGACATCTATATTGCCATCCAAATTAAGGTCAGCAGAGCTATTATATTCGGCGCCTAAAATTAAATTTACCGTTAGAATTACATCTTGAACATTTACTAGTAAATCTCCATTAATATCACCAGCTACAGATTCTGCGCACTCTATATTGTTTGTTAAATATTGTGAGGCACTAGAAGGAATATCCAATAATGCTTCGCAAGCTTCAGAATCATTTAAAACTTGAAATTTTAACCAGTTTAGAGCATACTCCTGAACTTCTCCATATGGATAGGCTGCAAATCCATGCCCTGAATTTGCACCTTCAAATAAAATTTTATCTGTTGATTCAGGCATATTTGCATATATGTCTTGCCCAAGTAAACCTTCATAGGCTGTTAATTCATTCACCTCTACTTCACCAGCAAAAATTAAAGATGGTATAGCATGATTTACAAATTCAGGCACTAAGCAAATACAATAAGGTACACCATCATAATAGTTAACTGGACATAAGTCGCAATCCTCAAATATTACAGTTGGATTCAATGAGATAACTGCAGCTAGTGAGCTATCCATCATTGCAGCATCGTGTGATGCACCACCACCCATTGAATATCCTGATACTGAAAAACTATTTTCATCAATTAAGCCATTAAGTGGTGAACCAATTCTATTATTTTCTTGTCTTATTGATTCAATAGCATCAATCAGGCCTAATCCCCTCATGTAGTGGGAATCATTAATTTCATCATTTGGCCCTATTCTCATTGCAATAAAACCATGCGATGCATAAAATTCTGCCCATGAAGTCATTTCAGAGCTTCCTCCACCAAAACCAGGAGTAAGAACAATACTCTTGTATGGAGCTTCACCACCAATGGGATAGTATACAACTCCATCTCTATAATCAGGACCATTCCTAAGACCTTGTGACTCTGTTATTGTTGCAAAATCATAAGGGCCATCTCCATTTCCATCTCCACCACCTGTTCCGCCACCACCAATCTCTTGGCATTGACCGGTTTCTTCATTCCATTCACAATATGACGACCAGTACAAACATTCAGCTTGGCTTAGTTCATAGCACTCTGCATAAATAAAATTAAATAAAATTAAATTAAGTATAATAGATATACGCTTCATTTATAAACTTCCTTTTTAAATATATAGGTTTAATTTATTCTATTTATAAATAGATATAATATACTTTTACAAGTTGTTACTTAAGTTCGTTTTCTATAAATAAACAACTATACTATGGGGGAAATCATTTATCTTAAATACCATCAATTGATGAATTACGATAGTTCTTCTTAGTTTTAAATCTGTAAATGAAAAGGATGATTATCCCAGATATATTTGGAAACCATACCTCAGGATTTGACCATGGGATACCATCAAAAGAAAAATTTGTTAATGGATATAAAAGCTTAGTTGGAAAGTATTCTTTTGAATGGAATGGAAAGTCTAGCAAAATATGAAAAGGCCAAGCTAACATTGCAAATGCTATATTTTTATTATATCTACTTACTATATAAATACATATAAATGCAGTTACAAAGCTATGTGTAATATCATAGTTGAAAATAATCCAATCAGGTATAGTTTCTATTTTAGGCGGACCCGGAGAAAATTCTTTTGTGAAAATCTGCATAATACCTAATATGCCAAAAGAACAAAGGTCAGGCATCGTTCCAAACAATATGGCTAACTTTCCATACCCCCTATAGCCAAACAAGCCTTTTCCCCACAAAGCATGACTTAAAGTATCCATAATTAGCTTAGTGTTATATTATTGATAGAGTTATATTTTTTAATTTCATAAATCAATTTAATAATAAAAAAATACCTATAAAAGCGAGATATATATTTACAATAAGTTACAATTTTTAATATGTGGCTTGAGATTATGCTTGGTAATTTAAATATGTATGATTAGAGTAAGTTTTCTTTTATTTGAAACTATCTATAATAGGAAAAGTAATAATGCAATTTATTAAACCTAAAGTTGTCATAAGTAAATGCTTAGAGTTTGAAGCATGTAGATATGATGGACAAATTATAAAAAATAACTTCATTAGTAAACTTAAAAGCTTTGTTGATTTTACCACAGTATGCCCTGAAGTTGAAATTGGAATGGGGACCCCAAGGGATCCCATACACATCCAAGAAAATGGTACATCATTTTTACTTGTTCAGCCAAAATCAGGAAAAGAGTTTAGTCAAAAAATGAATCAATTTTCTGATGATTTTATTAATAGTGTTAATAAAGTAGATGGGTTTTTATTAAAACATGCTTCTCCATCTTGTGGATTTAAAAGCGCTAAAATTTATAATAAAAAATCTAAAGCTCCAGTAGGTAAAGGGGATGGTTTATTTGCATTAAAAATAACTAAAAAATTTCCAGACCATCCTAAAGAAGAAGAAAAAAGGTTAAATAACATTTTTTTAAGAGAACATTTTTTAACTTCTATTTTTACAATAGCAGATTATAGAAATGTTAATAGCTTTGATAAATTATATAAATATCATGCAAAACATAAATATCTATTTATGGGATATAATCAAACATTGATGAGGAGTATGGGTAAAATTGCAGCAAATAGAGAAGAACTTGATTTAGAAATGGTATTAGATAAATACTACACTTCTTTGTTACGGATGTTTGTTAGAAGAGCTAGATATCAATCTAATATTAATACTCATATGCATATAATGGGTTATTTTAAAAATTTCATTTCTAATAAAGAAAAAAAACATTTTTTAGATACGCTAGATGATTACAGAGAAAAAAAAATACCATTATCTACAGTTAATAATATTCTATATTCATGGTCATTAAGATTTGAAAATAACTATCTTAAGGAACAAAGTTTCTTTTGTCCTTTTCCTAGTGAACTTATAGATATTGNAACGAATAGATTTTATAAATAAATTATATTTCTTAGATAAGAATATTATTTTAATTAAGAATAATATTAACAAGTTGTATCACATCAAGAATGTCAATAGTTTGATCCGAATTTATATCTGCTGAAGAATTGTAATTACTGCTTAAAATCAAATTAACTATTAATATAATATCTTGAATATTTATTAATGAGTCATCATTAATATCTCCATTGATTATAAAATCAGTTTCATAGGCAAAATCGAACGCTGCATTTTCTATTTGAATCATAGCATTATAATTACTTGAATTGGTTAAAAGTACGACTCCTAAATTATCAGAAAATGATATGAACATTTCAGTGGAGCTACCTATATCACCACCATTATGACCAAATAATATTCGATCATTTTCATTTTTATAATACCATATCAATCCTTGTGTTGAATTGATATTTGGATAATGGATAGTTTTAATTAGTTCAATAGTTTCTGGATTTAAAATCCTTACTCCATTATAAACTCCATCATTAATATAAGCACTCATAAATTTAGCTAAATTATTTGATGTAGTTCTAAGTTGTCCTGATGGGTAGTCAGCATAACCATAATTATTATGTTCCGTTAGATTGGCATAATCTGCTCCAGTGCCATCTTCTCCGCATACCTCTTCATAGTCAGGGCAACAATCTTCATAATCAACACAAGCGAAATCACAAAAACATGGATTGTTCTCATTGTAAATTCCGCAGCCAATTTCAAAACAAGTATCTCCATTTCCTCCTGTTAATTGATATGGTGATGCAACTTGATTTAGATTTTCAATTTCTGATAAAAACCAAAATGCATTATCCATTTCCAGCGGTTCAAAAATATTTTCATTACAATATTGATTAAATGATTGATTTGAAATTTCCTCAACTAATAAGCCAATTAATGCTGCCCCTATATTACTATAGCTATAACCATTACCTGGCGATGAATTTGTAAAGTTAGAATTGCTATTATAAAATTGACCACCAGGAGTAAAGTATTGATTGAGATAGTAGCTTAATTCTATTTGAGAATCTCCATCATAATATGGCATAACGCTCCAATTATCTTTTATTCCAGATGTATGAGATAATAACATCCTGAAAGTAATAGGGACTAGTGGGTAATCTGGATGGTTAATATTAAATGATAGATAATTATCAATATCATCATCAAGGTCAAATAATCCATCTTCAAATAATTGCATTAAAGCTGTAGCTGTTACAGTTTTTGAGATAGATGATAAAATGAATACAGTATTTTCATCTACAAGAATATCATTAACAATATTTGCATAACCAAATTGTTCTTCCCATACAATATTATCATCTTTCACAATTGTAATTGATAATCCAGGTATAAGATGAGTAGCCATAGTTGATTCAATAAAATTAATTAGTTCTTCTTCATCTCTATAATTATTTGTTTGGTTATTATATGCTTGACGTCCTTCTAAACTTTTTTTTATTCTAATTGGAGACTGATTATCAATAAATTGAGAGAAGGTTATGTTGAAAATAAAAATTATAGCTACATATATAATCATTATCTAGCTACCTAAGATTAGATTTATAAGTTGTATAGTATCTAAAACATTTATTATTTGGTCTGAATTTAAATCACCTAGGTTATTGTAATCATTATCTAAGATTAAATTAACTATTAAAATTACATCTTGAATATTTAGAACTTCATCTTGATTTAAATCACCTAGTAGTGTGTTGTTAATGAAATCTGTTAACTCATATTGCAGGAAAAAATTTACTAATTCTTCGCTGGCATTGAATCCCCAATTATTCCAAAACCATTCATGCTGCCCACCATTTACTTTATAATGAACAAATTGAGTAGATGATTCATTTTTATAATAAGTATAAATTTCAACATTAGAATTAATAGATTCATATGAGTCTAAATCAAAATTATTAAATGCAGACCAATAATCAATTGATTCTTCCACAGTTAACGCCTGATCGAAGGATGGGGGGTAGTAATCAACTGTAGCATCATTTGTTCCATGAAAATGAATAATAGGAATTTCTCTTTCATTATTACACTCTTGATCAGAGTTTAGCATAAAATTACCTGCTACTGATCCAAATGCAGTTATTTTATTTGATAATTCACATGCTAATTCATATGCCATATACCCTCCATTTGAATATCCACATGCATAAACTTTATCAAGATTAATTTCAAAGTTTGATGCTATATCATCAATAACTGCATCAATAAAACTAACATCATTTTGTGTATTAAAATCCCAAAATGTACCAACATTCCATGAAGGTGACCCTATTCCTGAATTTACTCCTTGAGGATAAACGACCGCCATATTTTGAGGATGTGCATAATTATGCATTTGAGTGCCAGAATATTGACTTGAGGCATTACCACCAAAACCATGCATATTAATAATTAAGCCTGAGGGCTCTGATGCTTCATCAGGATATGCTATAAAATATGTTCTATTAATTCCATCATGATTTAAATCAAACCATTGAGAAAAACAAAAAGTAAAAGTGAAGAAAATATATATCAAATATTTCATTTTATGGTTTAGCTCCTAATATCCTATTAATTATAAATTAATTTACAAAACAAAGATGAGGCTGTAAAGAGTCCTTTTTAATTTAAATAATATTATTGAAAGCTGATTCTAAGAGTTTATCAACTTCTTCAGCTAGTTCCAATATATTCTTATTATTCGTTACTTCTAAAAGACTTTTAGCAATAGGAAATACAATTTTAGTAGTTTCATCTTGATTCTCAATTATTAAAATGTTACAAGGCATTAAAATACCAATTAGATTTTCACTATTAAGTGCATCATGGGCTAGACTAGGATTGCATGCTCCTAATATTTTATAATTTTTATAATCTAAATTTAATTTTGCTTTAAACGCATCTTTCATGTTGATTTCAGTTAAAACACCAAAACCAATATTCATAAGTACTTCTCGCACTTTACTTTCTGAATCTTGGAAGCTATATTTTATATCTTTTGAGTATGAGTATTTCATCTTAAAATATTATTTACAAATTCTACTATATCTATTACATCCAATGATTGATTACAATCAGTATCAATAGCTAAAGTTTGACATATATCTAAATCTACAAATGAATCAAATAAAATCACATCAACCATTAATATAATATCTAGTATATCTAATTGATGATCATAGTTGATATCTCCATCAATTTCATTACAATCTATTTCTTCATTTATATCTGTTAGGCTTAAAATTAAATACCCATTATAAAAATTTGTATTTAATGGAGAGAAAGAACATAGATTTCCATTAAAAGACCCACTGGAATTGTCTTCCCAGATATACTGATTAAATTCATTGAAATCATCTTCCCAAGAAAATTGAAAGTTATTATTTGTACCATGATCACCATTATTTGGAGTATACTCATAGTATTTAACATAATCATANTATGCATGCTTTGGAGTGTCTTCTTCATCCCATTCACCAACCCAGTTTTCCCAGATTGCAGGCCATAGATTCATCATAATATTTTGAGAAAAATTTAAATCATCAACAATTGATTCATTTTGCTGATATACTTCTTCACCATTGACAAACCATTTTATATATTCTGGTGTCCATTCAAAAGCATAGTCATACATTCCATGGTGAGGGTTAAAATCCACATCGATAATTTCTCCATAAGACCATGAATTTGGTGCCCCTGGATGATGAGTTGTAAATTGAACACTACTATCACGATTCCCTGTCATTTCTATATCTATTTCATTCCAGTTAAGATTTCCTAAATCTTGTTCCCAATCAGTATTATAGGTGAAAAATGAACTTACCAATCCATCACCATCAGCAGATTTCATCCTTACTTCAAATCTTCCATATAAATAAGATAAGTTAGTTTTTAAAGCGCCAGAATTACATCCATCCCAGTCAGAACATTCATTCACTCCGCAGCAGTTCCATGCATTTAATTGAGTTATGATATCGCTATTATTAATTGTGAATCCATAGTTTTGATATGAATCATTAGGATTGAAATCACAGTCAGAAGATAGGGGGGGATTGCCCACCAGTCCCCAGCCAGACCATGAATCAAAATCGCCCGTTATTGAGTGAATATATTGATATTCACCATTATTGAATCCACAAAATGTTCCAGTGTATATACCTGAATTATCTGTTTCTGTTAATTCATATCCCCAATTCCACCCATTCCA
>NZUX01000042.1 GCA_002703645.1 Fidelibacterota bacterium
ATCTAAAAAGATATATTATTTTTGTAAATTTAATTACATGTATAAGCTTTTATTTATATTATTGTTTATTTATTCATGCTCAGATGATAACTCTTTAGACAATCAAGAGCAGGATATAGAGCCATCTTCAAGTATTAGAGGATATGTTTTAGATGCATCAGATAACCCGATTGCGAATGCAGATGTATATATAACGTACGATATGCCAAATTACGAGAATGGTAGACCTACTACGAGCATTGAATTGGCACTTGCCTCCAACTCTTTCGTTCGAGTTTGGGTTGAAGATGAATGTGGTGATCTAATAATAGAACTTGTAGAACAGCAAATGGAAGCAGGGTATCATAGCATGACTTGGAATGCTTCTGATACCAATGGGAAAAAGGTCTTAGATGGTACTTATATTGTAACATTCACAGCTGATGATTTCCAACAACAAATGCGTCTTGCGCTATTTAGTATTAAAGGTAATTATGAAGGTTGCGATTTAGAACAGTATCCAGCAGGTTGCGTAACTATCGCGACAACCAATTCAGATGGTTACTTTGAATTTCCTCAAGATTGTCTTTCTTTTGGCTATTCATTTACGATGACTGATGAACATGGGAATGAAATAGGTGATTATACAATTCCTCGTACTTTAAGAATATTTGTTGAATCAGAAGCTGGTAATAAACTAACTGATTTATTTGATGTAGATATAGATAATGGAGCTGAGGTCTCAATTCAATTAGATGATTAAAATTTTATTCATATTACTATTCTGTGTATCTTGTGATAATAATGATATTAAAACATATCGTGTTGCTAAGGCTCCAGTTAGCACTAAAAGCGTTCAACCTCCTACTATTACTGATAATGAACTAAAATGGGATTTACCAAAAAGTTGGTCAGCTTCTTCTGGATCAAGTATGCGACTAGCCAGTTATAATGTGCCCCATTCAAGTGGGGTTGGAGATTTATCTATTATGATATTAGCAGGAGATGGTGGGGGTATTGAGGCAAATATAAATCGTTGGAGAGGACAAATCAATTTAGGCTCTCAAACATTATCTGAAATCAATAATCAATCAGAAGATAGGAAAAATAGTTTAGCTAATTATCAGATTTTTACAGTTGTAAATGAGGATAATCTTGATAAGGCATTTATATGTGCTATTATCCCATTAGCTGATAGTACAATTTTTGTAAAATTAAACATTAGCGCAAAAGGAATTACTGAGATTGAGGATGATTTTATATATTTCTGTGATTCATTTAGGCTGGGTGATGGGTAAAGATAGATTGAAAAAAATATTAAACACCTTATCGAGCCCTAAAATTTTTATTTGTACAATATTTTGGATGATGGTACTTGTTGTTTTGGGTACTCTTGCTCAAAAAGATTTAGGTTTATATGAAGCGCAGCAACGCTACTTTTCTTGTTGGATTGCTTGGCTAGGCTTTATTCCAACTCCTGGTGGTAGAACAGCCCTTTTTGTAATGACGTTCAATCTTATGTTCTTTATGCTAAAACCAGCATTTTGGTCATTTAAAAAGATTGGAATTATTATAACTCATACAGGAGTATTACTCTTGCTATTGGGAGGTGGTATTACAGCCTGGTTCAGTACAGAAGGCAATATGGTTATCAAAGAAGGTGAAATTTCTAATGTTATTATTGACCTATTTGCAAAAGAGTTAGTTATTATTGATGATGGTAATAGTGAATACGATCAAATTACTACTATTAGTGATAATATTTTAAAACCAGGGAGTAAAATAGAAAGTGATTTAGTTCCATTTGATATTGAAGTGATTGATTATCATATTAATTGTGAACCAATAAGGCGTCTTGATGTTGCTGGTCCTGAATATAAAGGATTGGCTCAAAATTTTATTTTAAAAAGAATTCCCAATGAGAAAGAGACTGAAGTAAATCGTACTGGGATAACATTTAAAGTAACAGGAGCAGAAGATGTTGCCAATGGAATATATTCAATGTTTTTAGCTCAGCAAATCCCACAAAAAATCTCTTCTAACGGTAAGGAATATACATTGGCTTTAAGAAGAGAAAGAACCCATTTACCTTTTAGTCTAAAATTAGATGATTTTAAAAAAGTTATGCATCCGGGTACAGATGTAGCTAAGAGCTATAGTTCTGATGTTGTTTTAATTGATAAAGACTTGTCTAGACCAGTGCTTATACGGATGAATGAACCTCTTAGATATATGAATTATACATTCTATCAATCATCCTTTAATGAAGGAGTAGATGTTGATACTAGTATATTTGCTGTTGTTAAAAATTATGGTAGATTATTTCCATATATATCAAGTTTAACTATTAGTTTAGGAATACTTGTTCATATGTTTCTTAGATTTCCAATAATATTTAATAGAAGAAGAGGAAAATAATATGTTTAAAAAAATATTATTAGCTACGTTTCTTTTATTTTCATCCTTATTCTCTGACAATTTTGATTCGTTTGAAATAATTCCCATACAGGAAGATGGTCGTGTAAAACCTTTGGATACTTTTGCCCGAAATCAGCTACTTAGATTCTATGGAAAGCGTTCTACTGGGAATGATATTTCACCTACTAATTGGCTGTTTGGTATTGCTATGAATAATGAAGATATGGCTAAAATTCCTATATTTAATATTCGTAATTCAGAGGTTGCTCATACGATTGGCCTTAATTGGGACTCTAGTCATAAATATACTATTACAGAAGTTTCTAGTGGTATTCAATCACAATTAGATATATTTAAAACTATATATTCAAAAGATGAAGAGAATCTATCTTTAGTTGAGAAGCAGTTAGCAGAAATATATATGAATGTAGCTATGTACAAAAGCTTAGAATCTTCTCTTTCATGTTTATTCCCTACTATTACCATTGACAATCAAAAAATTGCAGATGCAATTAAAGTAAATATTGGTGATAAAGTTAGTTATTTTAGATTTATTCAGTATCTAGATAACATGAATTTACTCATTCAGTCTTATCCTATAAACGATGATAAAGAATTATCACCTTCTGATTCATCTTTTTTTAGGATTTTAGCAGATTTAAATAAAGTTTATGAATCAAAAAATTCTATAGGACTTAAAATTATTCCTTCTTCTAAACTTAATAAAGAAAAAGTATGGTTGTCACCATGGGAGCTTATGGATGGTCGTAGATTGGAAGTCTTTCAATTAAAGATGCTTCTTAGACTAGAGGAATATATTACAAATCAAATGCCAGAATCTTTATTATTGTATAAAGAAGCTCTATATTCAGAATCGATAGATGCTCCAAGCTTATCAGTTCTTAAAAAAGAAGTATGGTATAATAAAATTGATTTATTTTATAAAAGTACAGCTCTATATGTTTTTGGTTTTATTTTTCTATGCCTAAGCTATCTATTTAGGCCGGTACTTTTAAGTAGGCTAGCAGGATTATTCTTATTATCAGGTTTTATGCTGCACGGTATAGGGCTTTACCTTAGAATGGTTATTATGGCTCGACCACCAGTAACAACTCTTTATGAGAGTATTATATTTGTTGGTTTTGTAGCAGTGTTTTTATCCATTATAATAGAGCTTTTCAAAAAAGACCGAATAGGGATTCTTATTGGCACAATTTCAGGAGTAATATTTCACTTTGTATCTTTTGGGTATGCGGCCGATGGAGATACTCTTGGTATGCTGGTGGCCGTATTAAATTCAAATTTTTGGCTAGCTACTCATGTTACAACTATGACTATGGGATATGGGGTATCAATTATTGCTGGAATTATGGGGCATATATACCTTATTTATTCAATTATACATCCAGATGAAACAAAAAAATTACGTGAAATATATGACAACACATTTGGTATAACAATTTTAGCTCTATTCTTTACTGTTTTTGGGACAATTTTAGGAGGTATATGGGCAGATCAGTCATGGGGTAGGTTCTGGGGATGGGATCCCAAAGAAAATGGAGCATTACTTATTTGTATGTGGCAAATCTTTATGATTCATTTAAGATTAACAGGGATGGTTAAAGGTGCTGGTTTTTGCTTTGGAATGGTGATTAATATCATCATTGTTACCTTAGCGTGGTTTGGTGTAAATCTTTTAAGTGTCGGATTGCATAGCTATGGATTTGCATCAGGAATAGCTCTTAACCTTACCTTATTTATATTGTTTGAACTTCTATTGGGTGGTGGTAGTTATTATTTGTCAAAAAAGAGAAGCAGTTGAGAATATATTTTGCAGGCTCTATTCGTGGTGGAAGAGATGATGTAGAACTATACATAGATATTATAGAATATCTTAAAAATTTCGGTGAAGTCTTAACAGAGCATATTGGAAATCAAATCATATCATCTGATGGTGAAAATAATATGAGTGATTTAGATATACATGATAGAGATATGAATTGGCTTTTAGATTCTGATATTATTATAGCTGAAGTAACAAATCCTAGTTTAGGAGTTGGTTATGAGATTGGTAGGGCAATAGAAAATAATAAAAAAATTATATGTCTATACAGAAAAAATAATAAAAATAGATTATCAGCTATGATTGCAGGGTCTGAAAAAATAATAAATATTAATTATTCTAATTTGAATGATTTTAAGCTTTTAATTGATAAGCACTTAAAAAAAACTTAAAAAAACTTTATTATCACTTGTATAAAGAAAATGAATAACGGTAAATTCAAGGATATTAATTAAGGTAAAACGGCACTTTGTACCAAAATTATTCACCAGTATTAATACTAACAATATTCGCTTTAATTCTTATTGCATTACCTCTTGTGATTCAATATTTAATATCGCCACGGCAAAATAAAGGTGGTGAAAAATTAATCCCTTATGAGTGCGGCGAAATTCCAGAAGGCTCTGCTTGGGTAAAATTTAATATTCGTTTTTATATTATAGCTCTAATATTTATTATTTTTGATGTTGAAGTTATTTTTATGTTTCCATGGGCTCTAGTTTACAAAGAGTTTGGTTTGTTAGGTTTCATAGAAATGCTTCTTTTTATTTCCATTTTATTAGTAGGATTCTTCTATGTATGGAAAAAGGGTGATTTGGATTGGGTTAAGATGGAGATTAGAAATCCAAAAGGAAGATATCAGCATTTATCGAGAAGGGATTAATGTATGAGTGATTTAACTTTAAGAGAAAAGTTTGATAGGGATAATTTTGTAGTTGAGAAGTTAGATAATCTTATCAATTGGGCAAGAGCAGGCTCTCCATGGTATTTCCAGTTTGGATTAGCTTGTTGCGCTATAGAAATGATGGCGGCTTCAGCTCCTAGGCACGACCTTGAAAGATTTGGAGTTTTTCCAAGAGCAACTCCCAGGCAGGCAGATGTAATGATTGTAGCTGGGACTGTTACAATAAAAATGGCAGAACGTGTTAAAAGATTATACGAGCAGATGTCTGATCCTAAATATGTTATATCAATGGGGAGTTGCGCTAATAGTGGTGGTCCTTATTGGCAGCATGGTTACCATGTGCTTAAAGGAGTTGATTTAGTGGTACCTGTAGACGTCTATGTGCCAGGTTGTCCACCTAGGCCTGAAGCTCTTATACAAGGTATTTTGGAGCTTCAAAATCAAATTAAATCTGAAACAACTTTTGGGAAGAGTGATAGCAAATGATTGAAAAAGAATTAGTCGAATCTATTAAGTCTTTAGATAGTTCGGTAGAATTTGATGAAGAAATTCAAATATTTACAATTGGAAATATAGATAATTGGTTGGATGTAGCTAGGGGATTAAAAGAGCAATATGAATTTGATTATCTAATGTGTATTACTTCTCTTGATTTTGAAAATAATCAATTAGGATTAGCTTACAATATTCATTCAGTTAAAAATAAAATCTCTATTGAATTTAAGTTATCATTTAGTGATCAAGTAGAAATCCCATCTGTTGAGTCTGTATGGAAGACAGCTGATTGGCATGAAAGAGAAGCTTTTGATATGATGGGAATTAAATTTTCAGGACATCCTGATATGAAAAGAATACTGCTTCCTCATGACTGGGAGGGGCATCCTCTTAAAAAAGATTATAAAGTACAAGATTATTATCATGGTATGTATATACCAAAGGATAAAACGGGTTGGGAATGATGGAGAAGGATATTTTAAAGGATAAAAGTATTATAGAAACGGATGAAATGGTTCTCAATATGGGGCCTCAACATCCAAGTACTCACGGAGTATTAAGACTTAAAATCCATACAGATGGTGAAGTGGTTTCAAGAATTGAACCAATAATTGGTTATCTCCATAGGTGTTTTGAAAAACATTCGGAGAATTTACCTTACGAACAGATAACTCCATTTACAGATAGATGTGATTATTTGTCATCTATGCATATGACTCATGGCTATGCAATGGCAGTTGAGAAAATGATGGATATTGAGCTTCCGGAAAGAGTAGAATATATTCGTGTTATCGTTTCTGAATTCCAGAGAATTGCAAGTCATGTATTCTTCATTGGTGTTTTTGGCTTGGATGTAGGTGCGATTACTCCATTTACATGGGTATTTAGAGATCGGGAGCGTATAGTAGATCTTTTTGAAACTTTATGTGGTGCTAGATTACTTTATAATTATGTATGGCCTGGTGGAGTATCTCACGATTTGCCTGAAAAATTTATTAGAAATTCAATTGAATTTTTAGATTATTTCGAACCTCAGCTTGATGAAGTGGATAATCTATTAACTACTAATAAGATATTTATTGAGCGTACTGCAGATATTGGAGTAATGTCTAAGGAAACAGCTATAAATTATGGAGTAACTGGTCCATCTCTTAGAGCCTCTGGTATCCCTTTTGATCTTAGAAAAAATGAACCCTATTCAGTATATGATAAATTAGATTTTGATATTCCTATAGGTAAGGGTGAAATGGGGACAGTAGGAGATTCATGGGATAGATATAAAGTTCGTCTTCAAGAGATAAAAGAAAGTGTGAAAATATTGAGNCAATGTTTCAAATCTTTACCTGATGGTGATGTNCATGCNGCTCTTCCTAAAAAAGTTAGAACAAAAAAAGGAACGGTATATTCTAAATATGAATCTTCAAGGGGTGAACTTGGTTATTATCTAATGTCTGATGGTAAAAATATCCCTTTAAGATTAAAAATGAGATCNCCTGCTTTTTCAAATTTATCAGTGCTTTCTGAAATATCTGAAGGTTGGATGATTTCTGATGTCATTACTATATTGGGAAGTCTCGATATTGTATTAGGAGAAATTGATAGATAATGTCATTTGTTGATTTAATATTAGATTCAATATCAATCCCTGGAGTTAATTATTCATTATTATTAATTCTTGCTGTCCTTATCCCNGGATTAATTATATTTTTATTAATGACAGTTAATGCTATTGTTGCAGTTTATATGGAAAGAAAGATATCCGCATTTATGCAGGATAGGCTCGGACCGATGGAAGTTGGACTTTTTGGATTTAAGGGTGGAAAAAAATTCTGGGGAGGAATAGGTCAAACTATTGCAGATGCNATAAAACTTTTAGCTAAAGAAGATATTATTCCTAAAGATGCAGATAGATTTATGATGATGTTAGCTCCATTTATTATNTTTATCGCATCNTTCATTACATTTATTGGNGTNCCNCTATCAAATGAATTTCTNATATCTGACTTCAATATTGGACTTCTTTATATAATAGCGATGAGCTCTGTTGGAGTTATAGGTATAATTTTAGCNGGTTGGTCATCAAATAATAAATGGTCATTATATGGAGCTATGAGAGCGGCTTCCCAGATAATTAGCTATGAGATTCCAATTGGAATGACACTACTTTTNCCTGTAATTATTACTGGGGGATTAAGTGTTCATGCNATCGTTGAGTGGCAATTAGACCATAGATGGTTAATAATTCATAGNCCTTTTACATTTGTCGCATTTATTATTTTCTTTATNTCAGGAGTTGCTGAAACCAANAGAACTCCCTTTGATATTCCAGAGGCAGAATCTGAGCTTGTAGCTGGNTGGATGACTGAATATTCTGGATTTAGATGGTCTTTATTCTTTTTAAGTGAATATACTAATATGCTTATTATAAGCCTTGTTGGTGCCTTTGTTTTTCTTGGAGGATGGGGATCCCCATTGACCTTGATTAATATAATCCCAAGCTCTTANATGTTCCTTGAAGGACCTTTTTTAGGGATGTTATGGCTATTATTAAAGGCTATTATTTTAATATTTATTATGATGTGGTTTAGATGGACTTTTCCTAGACTGCGTGTTGATCAATTAATGTATTTATGCTGGAAAGTTTTTATACCATTTGCTCTTTTTAATATACTTGCTGTAGGTATTTGGGAGATAATATAATATGAGAGAATATTTTAATAATATATATACAGGAGTATTATCATTTTTAGAGGGTTTATCTCTTACTTTTAAACACTTAAAAAACAAAGAGGATTTAGTTGCAACCCTTCAGTATCCTAATGAAAAATGGCCAATCCCTGANAGAAATATAGGATTTGACAATTCAGAGTACAATGTAATTAGATCAAGATTGCATGTAGATATGGATGATTGNATAGGGTGTTTGCAATGCGAAAGAGCTTGTCCTGTAGATTGTATTAAGATTGACACAATTAAACCACCTAAGGATAGTGANTTTGATTGTGGAACTACCTCTATGGGAACTCAAAAAAAACTAGTTGTTCCACGNTTTACTATAGATATGTCAGAGTGTATGTATTGCAATCTATGTGTTTATCCATGTCCAGAGGAGTGTATATATATGGTTGGTGGACCAAANGAAGATAAGCATGAAATTGACTATGAATTTAGTAAATATTCTAGAGATGGATTGATTTTTGAATTCGCTAATGCTACAGATGAAGATATATTGTCTGTAGGAGGAAAAGATTATATAGAAAAAAGAGAATCCAAAAAAAATAAATTAGTTGAAGGAGAAAAACTTCAAGGAGTAGAAGAAAAAAATGAAGAGGATATATCTAAAGAAAAATNAGCTAAAAAAGCTAAAAAAACAGCTTTAAATAAACCTGATTATTCTATTATTAATGAAATTGAAGATAGAATGACAAGAGGTATTGCAAAGAAGGCTTATACTAAAAAGTTTAAAGAAAATGCTCCATTTCCTGAAATAGCACAGTTTGTTAAAGATAGCTTGGTTGAAGCTGAAAAGTATTCAGAAGAGTTTGATTCTATAATTAGCAGAATATCATCTATGGTGATAGAAAATAATGTAGATTCTTTAGATTCATCTAGCTCTGCTACTATGGAATTATCAGCTAAATCATTTAATGATCTTACGGATAANATGCAAAGAGGATTAATTAAAAAAATCTTTATAGCAGAGAAGAAAAAAAGTGGCTCTGATATTGAAATATTAAAAACAATAAGAAAAGAGCTTAAAGAGGCTGATAAACTTGACGATGAAGCTACTCAGCTTTTAAAANGTCTAATCTTAGCNTGNACTAAAAAGCCAGATTCTAAGCCTGAAAATTCAGGACTATTTGATTTAAAGCTTTTAAATAGCATTGAAGATAAGATGATTAGAGGATTATCTAAAAAAATATATATACANGGCAAGAAAGCAAAGAAAACATCATTAGAAGTATTAGCTGATATTGAGCAAGAACTTAATAAAACTGATAAATTCAATGAAGATATTAAAAATATTTTCACATCAATTAAGGACTCAATATAATGGCTGATGTTGTATTTATATTAATTTCATCATTATTAATTATTTGCTCTATTGGTGTTTGTGTATCAAAAAATCTTGTACATGCAGCTGTATATCTTTTCTTTTCATTATTTTTAATTGCAGGTCTNTATATATTNTTNTATGCAGANTTTTTAGCGGCAGTNCAGGTTATTGTTTATGTNGGTGGAATACTTGTTCTTATAATTTTTGGAGTTATGNTAACAAATAGATTGGANAAGCCTAGTATTAATATTTCATCCATGAACCAGTTTTTAGCAGGATTATTATGCTTGTTCTTTTTTNTTATTCAATGTTTTGCAATTTTTAANGGAAAATGGATATCNTCTAATAANCAAATTATTGAAAATTCAAGNGAAACTATTGGNAGATTAATATTGCATGAATATTTATTNCCATTTGAAATAGTTTCTATATTATTATTGGGAGCTTTAGTTGGAGCTGCAACTATTGCAAGGAAAAAAAGATGATTTCTCTTGAATCATATATGNTTGTTGCTTCTGCTCTATTCTGTATTGGTTTATATAATGTAATGACAAGAAAGAATGCTGTTGCTATTCTTATGGGGATTGAGCTTATTTTAAATTCAGCTAACATTAACTTTATAGCCTTCAATANATTTATTTCATCCACACAACTTGATGGGCATATGATTGCTGTTTTTGTTATTGTTTTAGCTGCCGCTGAGGCTGCTGTAGCATTAGCTATAATTATAAATTTATTTAGAAATNTAGGAACTGTTAACGTCAATGAAGCTAATTCGTTGAGGGGTTAAATATGATTATTACGAATATATTTATTATACTTCTTTTACCCCTCCTCTCATTCATGATTCAACTTCTTCTACCCAAGAAGATTGATAAAATTAAAGTTTATATTTCTTCCTCTATAATGTTAATATCTTTATTGACTTCACTTAACGCTCTAATAAAAATTTATAGTGCTTCTAAGATGACTTTAGGTGATAAATTATCATTTGCTCTAACCAATTCAGCTTTATCTTCGATTGAATTTAACTGGATTTCATTGCCTGATTTGAAAATCAGTTTTGGGATAATAGCAGATTCGATGGCTGTATTAATGTTATTTGTAGTTAGTCTTATTTCTTTATTGGTCCATATATTTTCAATTGAATATATGAAGGGAGATAAGCGTTTCTCTAGATATTTTGCATACCTTGGTTTGTTTACTTTTTCAATGAATGGTATTGTTTTATCTAATAATTTATTTTTCACATTTGTCTTTTGGGAGCTTGTCGGTGTTAGTTCATTTTTGCTGATTGGGTTTTGGTATGAAAAGANGAGTGCTGGAAATGCTGCTAAAAAAGCATTTCTAGTTAATAGAATTGGTGATATAGGTATGTTTTTAGGAATTATGCTTATTTTTCTTTCTTGTAATTCTTTTTCATATAAAGAAATTACATCTGTTGCACTATTAATTAATGATAANGCTTTAATGACTTTAGGTGGGTTGCTCATTTTTATGGGAGCAATTGGAAANTCAGCACAACTTCCATTNCATATNTGGCTTCCTGATGCTATGGAAGGACCTACTCCTGTAAGTGCTCTAATTCATGCAGCAACCATGGTCGCAGCAGGTGTGTATATGACACTTAGAATTTTCCCCTTTTTAACTCTAGATGCATTGCATGTTATAACAGNTATTGGTGCATTAACAGCCTTAACGGCATCGCTAATTGCAACAGCTCAATATGATATNAAAAAAGTTTTAGCTTATTCCACTGTTAGTCAATTAGGNTATATGATATGCGCTATTGGAGTGGGGGCTTATTTTGCTGCCTTTTTTCATTTAATTACTCATGCGATGTTTAAAGCATGTTTNTTTTTATCTAGTGGCTCTGTTATCCATTCGATGCATCATGCTCAAGATCATATTAATGATCATTCAAAAGACCCNCAAGATATTCGTAATATGGGTGGCTTGAAGGATAAGCTTCCTATTACATTTTATGCAATGTTAATATCAACTTTATCACTTTGTGGATTTCCTTTATTTTCAGGTTTTCTTTCTAAGGATTCTATAGTAGCTGGTAGTCTAGCTTATTATCATCAATTTCATGGTTTATCAATTATTATTCCAATATTGATAATNTTTTCTGCACTCTTAACATCTTTTTATATGTTTAGATTGATATTTTTAACTTTCTTTGGTNAGCCAAAGGATAAATCAATTTACNATCATGTTGAAGAGTCTTCATGGCTAATTAAGTTTCCATTGGTATTATTAGCCTTTTTAAGTTTAGCTAATATATTTACNTTCCCCAATTTAAATCCTTTTGATTATCATGGTTGGTTTTCAACTATCNTATCAATTCCAACAACAGTGATTGGTTATGATATGAGTTTAATTAAAGAGAATATTCATCATGCTCATTATCAAGCTATGNTGTTTTCAATTCTAGTTGCTTTTGGAGGTCTNATNCTAGCATTTATTAGATATTATCTAAATTCAGANATATTAGGTATTTTTAATTCAAGTTTAGCTCAAAAAGCTAAAAAAGTTTTTGCTAATAAATTTTATATAGATGAATTNTATGAAAAAATGATAATTAATCCNTATTTAGATTTGACAAAGAAAGCATCNTTTATAGATTGGAATCTTTACGATCAAATGTTTATTGATTTTTGGGGTTGGATTACACTGAAAATATCAAAGATTTCAGCAGTTTTAGATTATAGTTTTATTGACCAATTTGTAGTTGATGGATTCGCTCGATTAACAAATAAAAGTGGAAAAGAATTGCAGTCATCTCAAAATGGAATATTGCAAAGCTATCTGCTCTCTGCAATAATTGGCTTGGTAGTATTAATAATAATAATTCAACAATTAGGATAGATATATGGAATCAAATATACTTTCAATTTTAACTTTTTTACCCTTAGTGGGTATTCTTGCAATGTTTGTTGCCTACATGCTTAAGCAAGATGACTATATATATAAATATATAGCTTTATTTACTACATTTATTCAGTTGGTATTAACTGGATGGCTATATAAGAATTTTGATCCAAATATAATTCTNCCAGCTGATAATGTTATAAATCCTACAAAATTNGTAATTCAAGTTCCATGGATTGATAACTTCAATATNCAATATTTTCTTGGTGTAGATGGANTAAGTATGCCATTGATTTTACTTACATCATTACTTATGTTTATTTGTATTCTAGCAAGTTGGAATATCAATAAATATGTTTTTGCATATTTTTCTCTTTTCCTATTACTTGATACAGGCATGATGGGTGTATTTCTAGCTCTTGATTTTTTCTTATTTTATATATTCTGGGAAATTATGCTTTTACCTATGTATTTCTTAATAGGAATATGGGGNGGACCNCAACGGAAATATGCAGCTATAAAATTCTTTTTATATACACTNTTTGGNTCTGTTTTTCTTTTATTAGGGATGATTTCTCTTTATTACTANTCAGGTATTGATAGCTTTAATTTAATAGAATTAATTAAGGTAACTCCATTTATTAGTGCTGAACTTTGGGGTTATGAAATTAAATATTTAATCTGGCTTGCATTATTTATAGGATTTGCTATCAAAGTGCCTATCTTCCCATTTCATACTTGGTTGCCACTTGCTCACGTTGAAGCTCCAACTTCTATATCAGTTATACTTGCAGGTGTACTACTTAAGATGGGAACTTANGGTTTACTTAGAATAAGTTATCCTTTATTGCCATCTGAAGTNGTTTCATTTTCTTATACATTGGCTGTTTTAGCAGTNATTAATATTATATGGGGAGCAACTAATGCAATTGCTCAAAAAGATTTAAAAAAGATGGTAGCCTATTCATCGATTAGTCATATGGGGTATGTATTATTAGGGATGGCTGCAGTAGTCAGTATTGACCCTACAGGAAATCANGCTGGAATGAATGGTGCTGTTATGCAAATGTTTAATCATGGGGTTATAACTGCAATGCTTTTTTTGTTAGTTGGAATGATTTATGATAGATCTCACCATAGGTGGATTGTTTTCCCCTCTGATTACAAAGATAAGGATTTAGCTGGTAAATTAGGATTTGGCGGAATAGCAAACGTTATGCCAGTTTACTCGGGATTTGTAATGATTGCATTTTTTGCAGGATTGGGNCTTCCTGGCTTATCAGGATTTATAAGTGAAGCATTTTGCTTTATTGGAGGATTTTCTGTTTTTAAATTACTTACGGTGATTGGAACTTTAGGTATACTNTTAAANGCTGTTTATTTTCTAAGAGCATATCAAAGAATGTTTTGGGGNGATTTAGATGAGAGAAATAAAGATTTATCTGATATTACGTCATTAGAACTTGTTACTATCATTCCTTTNACTGTTTTAATAATAGTATTGGGAGTATATCCATCACCTTTAATTGATATGATTCAGCCAGCAGTTCAAAAAATAATTAATATTATCCAAATTAGTTTATGATATTAAATAACATATCTAGTTTAAGNTACTTCATTCCTGAAATAATAATTTGCTTAGGAATATTATTACTATTAATTGTNTCGGTATTTGAGAGCATGCATCAAAAAACTTTTATGATATCAATAGTNATATCAATTCTTGCNTGNATTCCAATACTNGTTACCTTTAATGAATATAGNATTTTATTNCTTGGGAATATTGTTATTGACCCATATTCCAATTTTTTTAAAATCCTATTCCTGGCTACTTTAGGAGNTGTAATTATTTTTACATATTATGATAAGGATGTAGAGCNATCGGATTGGCCAGAATATTTTTCATTACTATTAATTGTTACTCTAGGAATGTTTTTAATGTCTTCTACAGTAAACCTTTTAATGGTATATCTAGCTATTGAGCTTGTAAGTATACCTTCTTATATATTGGCTGGATTTAATCATAATGATAAATCCTCTAATGAGGCTTCATTGAAATATGTACTATANGGGTCTTTTGCTTCAGGNCTTATGTTATTTGGTATGAGTTGGATATATGGCCAAACGGGGAGTCTCTATTTTAGTGATATTAAAAGCGCTTTAATGTTTTTAGGAGATGGTGGGTCAATCAGTTCTCTTATTGCATTTATTTTACTATTTGNTGGCTTNGGATATAAAATATCTGCAGCGCCATTTCATTATTGGGTCCCTGATGTGTATCAGGGNGCTCCTACACCTATTACTGCATTCTTTTCTATAGCACCTAAGATAGCAGGCTTATCATTACTTATTAGATTCCTTTATTTTGTGCTTGCTCAAGGAGCAATGTATAGTATATATGTTGACTGGAATTTGATTTTAGCTNTTCTTTCAGCNTTTACGATGACTATTGGAAATATTCTTGCTATTCGCCAATCNAATGTTAAAAGAATTTTAGCCTATTCAAGCATTTCNCATGTAGGATTTATGATGATNACTTTTGCTGTTGTATCTCCAACATCTATTGTNCATATATTNTTTTANATGGTAATGTATATGTTTATGACATTGGGNGCNTTTTCTGTTTTAATATATTTTTATAATTCATACAATTTTAATACGGTCGATGATTGGNAAGGTATNGGCTATGTNCATCCATTTATTTGNTCATTNATGGTGATTAATTTAGTNGCNTTAGCAGGACTNCCTCCTACATCAGGGTTTGTCGCTAAATTTTATATATTTGCAACTATTATTGAATCAAGGAGCTATTATTGGNTAGCTATTGTTGCNATTATCAATACTGTAATATCTTTATATTATTATTTTAATTTAGCTAGATCAATGTTCTTAGAAGANAAGTCTAAGGTAGAATATAAAAANCNAGATTTNACCCTTNTTGCGNTTATAGTATTTACTTCAATTCAAGGAATAGTATTTTATTTTTATTGGTCAGATTTATATCAATTAATTAAAGGNCTTNTTAGTTGAAAAGAAATTCTAATACTGTTAGAAANTCGCANGTAACTATGCATGAGCTTGTNCTTCCTAATGATACAAATAATCTTGGCAATGTACTTGGTGGNAGAGTTATGCATCTAATGGATATATGTGCAGCNATGTCAGCATATAAGCATGCAAGNTCACATGTTGTAACAGCATCTGTAGATAATATGAATTTTTTAGCTCCAGCNAAAAAAGGNTTTATTTTAATCCTNAAATCATCTGTAAACTATGTTGCTAATTCTTCAATGGAAGTAGGAGTTAAAATTGAGTCTGAGAACCCATTTACTGGTGAAATTAAACATACGGCATCAGCTTATTTGACNTTTGTTGCTNTAGATGAAGATGGGAAATCAAGAGAAATCCCTGATATANNGCCTGAAACAGATGTNGAAATACGTAGATATAAAGAAGGNAAAAATAGAACATTGACTAGAAAAGAAGAACTGAAAATATAAATTATGGCAACAATTCATTTAACTAAAGGTCATAATATTAAGATAGCTGGAAANCCTGNAAAGANNNTAGTAGATTTACNATGTCCTTCTANANTTAANATTATTCCAGATGATTTTCNATCAGTAAAACCTAAATTACTTNTCAAAGAAGGAGATAAGGTCCAGATAGGTGATAAAATATTTTTTGATAAGAATAATNCATCTGTATTTTTCTGTTCTCATGTCTCTGGTTTGATAAAAAATATTAAATTTGGAGATAGNAGAAAAATTGAAGAAATTGAGATTTCATGTGAAAATAATGATTCTATACTNTCAAAACCTGAAGTAAATATTGATTCTTGTTCTGTTGAAGATGTTAAANANATTNTACTNGAATCTGGCCTTTGGCCTACATTAAGGCAGAGACCTTTTTCTAAAATAGCAAAACCTTCTTCTGAGCCTAAGTCAATATTTGTTACGGGNATGCCTACAGGNCCTTTCGCTCCTGANTTNAATTTTATATTACAAAATAATAATGATACTATTAACATGGGGTTTAAAGTTATNAGTAGACTTACTTCTGGTAATGTTAATCTAGTTCTTGATAGAAACAAAGATTATGATATTTTTTCNGATCTNGATTNNGTTANTACTCATTATTTTTCTGGTCCACATCCTAGNGGAAACACGGGAATTCACATCCATCATNTTGATCCAATATCAGATAAAGATGATATAGTATGGTATATTTCATTACAAGACTTAAATGATATTGGAAAGTTTTTTAAAGATGGTATTTACCCTTCTGAAAAGTATATATCATGTGGAGGTGCTTGTTTATCTGACCCATCGTATTATAAAATAAAAAANGGAATGNTAATTTCTNATATATTAGAAAATCAAAAAATAGATCCTGATAATATAATAATATCAGGAGATGTNCTNAGTGGACAGAAAACNAGTTTAGATAAACCCCTTAATTTTTATAGCGAAACTCTTTCTGTNATCAANCATAGCAAAGATAGNGATTTTCTTGGNTGGATTCTACCTGGTNCTAGTAAATATTCTCTATCTAGAACTTTTTTATCATCTATATTTAATAAAAAAGAAACTAATTTTGATACAAGNATTAATGGTAGNAGAAGAGCAATNATTCCATTTGGNAGGTGGGAAAAAATGNTNCCTATGGATATTATTCCAGANTTTTTAGTAAANAGNATACTTGCTAANGATATAGAAGATATGGAAAAATATGGTATCTATGAGTGTGACCANGAAGATTTTTCTTTATGTGCATATGCTTGTCAATCTAAGGTTGAAGTCTCAAAAATAATTAAAGAAGGTCTTGAGTTAATTGAGAGTGAAGGTTAAATGAAGTTATTAAGAAATATATTGGATAAAATAGAGCCTAATTTTCATAAGGGTGGAAAGTTAGAAAAATTATTTCCTCTGTATGATGCAATTGATACTATATTGTATGTTCCAAATGAGACGGCTAGTCATGGTCCATATATAAGAGATCATGTAGATGTTAAAAGGTCAATGATATTTGTAGTGATTGCACTGATTCCATGTTTGTTATTTGGTATATATAATGCTGGATTACAAACTTCTATTAATGATGGCAGTGTTGCAAGTTCTAATTTTATTGATATATTTATTACAGGTGCTTTTTCAGTAGTTCCAATGTATATAGTTGTTTTTTCTGTAGGGGGTGCTTGCGAGGCATTATTTGCAGTAACTCGNAATCATGAAATTAATGAAGGCTTTCTTGTTACAGGGATGCTTATTCCATTAACNATGCCTCCAACNGTTCCTTTATGGATGNTAGGAATTGCNACNGCNTTTGGTATTATTATTGGTAANGAAATTTTTGGAGGAACAGGCTTTAATGTTTTTAATCCNGCTTTAACTGCTAGNGCATTTATCTTTTTTGCTTANCCTACTACAATGTCTGGNGATAANGTTTGGAGTATTGATGGGATGTCAGGAGCTACNCCATTACTAAAAGTGTCTTCTGAANCAGGTAGTAGTTATTTNNCATTTTTAGGNGATTATACTTGGTGGAATATGTTTATTGGTACCATACCCGGNTCTATAGGTGAAACATCTACACTATGTGTTATTTTAGGAGCATTNTTTCTNTTGATTACNGGTATTGGGTCTTGGAGAACTATGTCTGGTGTAATGATTGGTATGTTATTAATGTCATTTTTAACTAATCAATTTGCAAATTTAACAGATAGCTCAAATCCAATGCTTTACATACCACCTCACTATCATTTTGTTATGGGTTCTTTTGCTTTTGGNATGGTNTTTATGGCTACAGATCCAGTTTCNAGCGCTCACACACAGCGTGGAATGTGGTATTATGGTATACTTGTAGGTGTTATGTGTGTTCTNATAAGAGCAATAAATCCAGCATANCCAGAAGGTATGATGTTAGCTATTTTGTTTGCAAACGCTTTTGCCCCTTTATTTGACTATTATGTTTTAGAGGCTAATGTTAAAAGAAGAAAGGCTCGTTATGCTCAAAAATAATATCAAAACATATATTTTTATGTTTGCAATAACTCTTGTTTCNAGTCTATTGCTTTCTTATTCATACTCAAGTTTAATGTCGCGCACTGAAGCTAATAAGAGATTTGATATTAGAAGAAATATAATAAAAAGTGTTGGTATAGATATTNCTGATATGAGCAAAGATGAAATTATTCAGAATTATAATAATAATGTCCAAGAAATAATCTTAGATACAAACTTTAATCCAATAAAAGATATTACTTATGATAATTTATCTGCTGTTGAAGATAAAAAGACTGGTGTTAGTTATTATGTAAACAGAAAAGATAAAAATAATTTTAGTACTATTGAAAATAAAGAAGAAGATATTACAATNAAAAAATATCTACCAATTTTTTATCATAATCAAAAAGAGGTTTTTGTTTTCCCTATTTCAGGTAAAGGCTTGTGGTCTACTTTGTTTGGATTTTTAGCTTTAGGTAAAGATAAAAATACTGTTAAAGGTATTACTTTTTATAAGCATTTAGAAACTCCAGGATTAGGAGGTGAAGTAGATAAAGAATGGTTCCAAAATAATTTNGTAGGCAAAAAAATATTTAATTCTAGCAATGANCTTGTATCTATTAAAGTTCTNAAGGGTAAATCTAGCTCATTACCTAAAGAAGAACAAATTCATGCTGTAGANGGAATTACTGGTGCNACTATTACTTCTAAAGGACTATCTGACTTTTTATTATCAGATTTAACTAGGTATGANACATTTTTAAAACAATAAATTATGGCTAAAAATATATTTACAGATCCTNTAATAGATGATAATCCAATAACTAAACAAGTTCTTGGTATNTGTTCAGCATTAGCTGTTACAGTTAAAGTTGAAATGGCTGTTGTTATGGCTATAGCATTGACAATTGTTTTAACCTGTTCTAATCTTACTATTTCATTATTAAGGAAACAGATTCCATCTAATGTTCGAATCATTGTGCAATTAATTGTAATTGCNTCACTTGTTATTTTAGTAGATTTNGTTTTAAAAGCTTTTTTATATGATGTGAGNAAACAATTATCTGTTTTCGTTGGATTGATTATTACTAATTGCATNGTAATGGGGAGAGCAGATGCTTTTGCTATGAGTAATCCTCCTAAAGAAGCCATATTNGATGGNTTAGGTAATGGATTTGGATATGGTTCTATATTAATTATTGTAGCAATTTTNCGAGAANTACTTGGAACTGGTCAAATTTATGGCACTCAGATTATTCCTGCTTGGGTTTATTTTGAGAATGGTGGTTTTTATATGAATAATGGTCTCATGCTTTTAGCTCCAGGAGCTTTTATAGTTCTTGGNTTACTGATTTGGGCTCAGAGATCGTATACTGGATATGTAGAGGAATAATGGATCAGGNACAACATTTATTAAGTTTAGCAGTTAAATCTATATTTATAGAAAATATGATATTGGCTTATTTCTTAGGTATGTGCTCATTTTTAGCAGTTTCTAAGAAAATNGAGACTTCAATAGGATTAGGTAAGGCNGTTGTTTTTGTATGNGGAGTAACTGTTCCATTAAACTGGTGTATNAANACCTATTTATTAAAAGAAGGNGCTCTTTCTTGGACGGGTATTTCTGGTNTAGAAAATTTAGATTTATCTTATCTNAATCTAATAATGTTTATNGCTACNATAGCNGCNCTTGTTCAATTAGTTGANATGATTATNGAAAAATTNAGTAGTTCNCTTTATACATCNNTAGGNATTTTCCTTCCTTTAATTACTGTNAATTGNTCAATTCTAGGAGCNTCACTTTTTATGAATGAAAGAGCATATACTTTTTCTGAAGCNCTTGTTTTTGGTATCAGTTCTGGCGCTGGTTTTGCTTTAGCTATTGTTTCAATGTCAGCAATTAGATTTAAGCTAAAGTATTCACATATACCAGATGGCTTGAAAGGTTTAGGTATTACAATGATTTTAACAGGCTTGATTTCAATGGCCTATTTAGCATTTTCAGGTATACAGCTATGATTGTCTTATCCAGTATATTAGTTTTTTTAGTAGTTATATTAATCTTAGTTACGATTATTATCTATGCAGAGAGTAAACTTGTTCCTCAAGGTAATGTTAAGATTCTTATTAATGGAGATGAAAAGAAATCTCCTACAGTTAAGCCTGGGGGGACCCTACTATCTGTGCTTTCAAATGAAAGTGTATTTTTGCCATCTGCTTGCGGCGGTGGTGGTACTTGCGCAATGTGTAAATGTCAAGTTCACGATGGTGGAGGAGAAATACTTCCAACAGAATTAACACATATATCTAGATCTGAAGCTAAAGATAATTGGAGACTTGCATGTCAGGTAAAAGTTAGAAATGATATGGATATTCAAATTCCAGATGAAATCTTTAGCATTCAAAAATGGGAATGTACTGTTAAATCAAATAGAAGCGTTGCAACATTTATTAAAGAGCTTATTGTAGAGCTGCCAGAAGGTCAGACTATAGATTTTAAATCTGGTGGTTATATCCAGATCGATATCCCTAAATACAAGCTTAATTATTCTGAATTTGATATTGAAAATGAATATCGTGAGGATTGGGACAAATTTAAAATGTGGGATTTAGTTGCTGAGAATAAGGAAGAAGGTGTCTTTAGAGCCTATTCGATGGCAAATCATCCAGCTGAAGGTAATATGATAATGCTTAATGTTAGGATTGCACATCCACCGCCACAGCAATGGGATGCTCCTCCTGGTATCGCTTCATCTTATATTTATAATTTAAAACCAGGCGATAAGGTAGATATATCAGGTGCTTACGGTGATTTCTTTATAAAAGATACTGATAGGGAAATGGTTTACATAGGTGGTGGTGCAGGCATGGCTCCGTTGCGTTCTCATTTATTCCACTTATTTCATACTTTGAAAACTGGACGTAAAGTCTCTTACTGGTATGGAGCTAGATCTAAGCGAGAAATGTTTTATGATAGTCACTTTAAGAAAATTCAAGAAGAATTTCCTAATTTTTCATACAATGTTGCTCTTTCTGACCCCTTAGAAGAAGATAACTGGACAGGATATACTGGTTTTATTCATCAAGTTGTTTTAGATAACTATCTTGGTAAACATGAAGACCCTACAGAAATAGAATATTATATGTGTGGTCCACCTATGATGAATACTGCTGTTACAAATATGCTACATGATCTTGGTGTAGAGGATGATATGATTGATTTTGATGACTTTGGAGGTTAAAATTAAATGAATATATTTGAAATATCTTCAATTTTAGTAAGTATATCTGCATTTTTAATGTATGTTAATTTCAAGTTTCTAAAATTCCCTATGACTATAGGCTTAATGTTACTTTCTTTAGCTCTATCGTTATTCATATTTTTAACAAGTTCATTGATTCCTAATATCCAGTCCTTAGCGTTNTCTATGCTTGCTAGTATCGATTTTAATGCAACTTTAATGGGNGGTATGTTATCATTTTTANTATTTGCAGGTGCTTTGCATGTTGATTTNAATGATTTNNTNGATCANAAACTAATTATCTCAATTTTAGCTACATTAGGNGTTATATTTTCTACCTTCTTAGTAGGTACTATCACATATTATTTATTAGGACTATTTTCAATNCAGATTGANTATATATACTGTCTTTTATTTGGCTCGTTAATATCTCCTACNGACCCTATNGCTGTNCTTGGTATACTAAAGGAAACAAATGCTCCNAAATCNTTAGAAACAACTATTGCTGGTGAATCNNTNTTTAATGATGGNGTNGGNGTTGTAGTTTTTGCTGTTATCTTATCTTTAGCTACTGGTGTGGCTGAAATNTCATTTTCAAAAATTTCATTTTTATTTTTTGAAGAGGCTGTAGGTGGNATTGTTTTTGGCCTATTTTTTGGATATTTATTCTTTAAACTTCTTAAAAGTGTAGATAATTATCCACTTGAAATTATGCTTACTTTAGCTCTTGTGATGGGAGGGTATTCATTAGCTAGCTATTTGCATTTATCAGGACCATTAGCTATGGTTGTTGCAGGCTTGTTTATTGGTAATCATGGTAAGATGCTTGCAATGTCAGAGACGACTCACAAACAATTATTTTCATTTTGGGAATTAATTGATGAATTTTTAAATGCATTACTGTTCGTTCTTATTGGTTTTGAAGTTCTAATTATATATTTTAATTTTAATTATTTAATAACAGGAGCACTATTAATTCCTCTTATTTTATTAGTTCGTTTTATTGGNATTAGTATCCCANTGAAGATNCTAGGCTCTAAGTCAAATTTATCTAAAGGTTCNGGNGCTGTAATGACTTGGTGTGGACTTAGAGGGGGAATTTCTATTGCTTTAGCATTAAGTNTACCTGATAGTCCTGAAAGATCACTAATNATTGCTATTACNTACATAGTCGTAGCATTTTCTATATTAGTTCAAGGGCTTACATCTAAAAAAGTTGTTGATTCAATTGTAGATGCATAAAAGTTATTTATTAACTTTTATCACTATCCTGATATTCTACTCTTGCGATAAAAATAATAATATCTATGAAATTAATGGATTTACAATGGGTACTACCTATTCTATTAAAGTAGTAGCAGATTCCTTNNATAATTCTAAAATTAAGATAGGTATTGATAGTATTCTGCATAATATTAATATGGANATGTCTACATATATNGATTCAAGCTCTATATCGAAGTTTAATAAATNCAATGTGAATCAAAAATATTATATATCNGATGATNTCTATAAAGTNNTATTGTCTTCTCAGNATTTTTCAAAACTTACAGATGGNGCTTTTGATATNACTNTAAATCCTTTAGTTCNGNTATGGGGATTCTCTAATAAAGAAATAGATACTCTNCCNACGAAGGNACAGNTNGATGNAGTTTTGAAANCTATTGGAATGCATAATTTGGTTATAGGGGATAANAATTCAATNTCTAAAAAAAATGAAGTCTCTATTGATTTNTCAGCAATTGCTAAAGGCTATGCTGTTGATAAAATTTCAGAATATTTGATGAATTTAAATATTGNAAATTACATGGTTGAAATTGGAGGTGAAATTAGATCTGGTGGATTTAATGTTAATAATAATAAATGGAAAATTGGTATACAATTTCCTAGTTTCNAACAGNGTTTAAGTAAAAAAGCTTACACAGATATAAATCCACATACTATAATTCATATTTCAGATATATCGATTGCGACTTCTGGNAATTATCAAAATTATTTTGATTTNAAAGGTAAGCGNTATTCGCANATTATTTCNCCAGTAACAGGCTATCCAGTTGANAATAAAATTGTAAGCGTATCTGTTTTTACTAAAGAATGTTTAAATGCTGATGCTTTAGCTACTGCATTAATGGTTATGAATGTGAAGGATGGCATTAATTTGGTTGAGGAATTAAGTGGATATGAAGCATTCTTTATATTAGATGATAATAGTGTTNTTAGTAGTTCTGGAATTAATGATTTTTTACATTAGAAGTTATAACTTTGCACATTTTTTGTTCCAATGCTGTGCATGAACAAGATTCATCATTCCCNCCACAAGAGCCTTTTAATCTTTTATTNGATATAATAACTCCTATAGCAAGTAGAAAAAAAGATAGCCCAATAATAAATAAAGTGAATAATAATTGCATAATTAATTTTAAATTAAATAAGGTTTATATTCAACTAAATTATTATTTATGTATAAAATATTATTAATATTATTTATTAACTCATTGTATGGTGGAGAAAATGCTCACTCTACAGTTCATTTTACCTTAATTGATATTATACCATTTATTGGTATTTTATTGTCTATTGCTTTAATTCCGCTAATAAATCACCATTTCTGGGAAAAGCATTATGGTAAAGTAGCATTTTTTTGGGCTTCAGCCTTTATAATTCCTTTCTATTTAAAGTCCAATAGTAGTGGTGATGTTATCTATGANTTATTTCATGTCATGTTATTAGAATACATCCCTTTTATTGTACTTCTACTTTCTTTATTTACTGTAGCTGGAGGTATTTGTTTAAGGGGAACAATTATTGGTACTCCAAAGATGAATTTATCATTATTGACGATAGGTACTATTTTGGCATCTTGGATGGGTACTACTGGAGCTGCAATGCTTCTTATTAGACCCTTAATTCGGGCAAATAAATGGAGATTAAACAAAGTTCATATAGTAGTTTTCTTTATATTTTTAGTAGCTAATATTGGTGGTTCGCTTACTCCTTTAGGAGATCCTCCTTTATTTTTGGGTTTTCTTTATGGGGTGAGTTTTTTTTGGACAACCAAATATATGTTTTTCCCTATGCTATTTGTATCTATAATACTATTAGTACTATTCTACTTTCTAGATAGCTATTTTTATAATAAGGAATCAAAAATTCCACAAGAAAAAAATAATATATCTAATATCACCATCGCAGGTAAGTCTAATTTTGTATTATTAATATTAATTATTTTATCTGTTTTAATGAGTGGATTTTGGAATCCTCATATCCATTACACTATTATGGGGGTACATGTTGAGCTGCAAAATATTTTAAGAGATATATTATTATTAATTATCACTTTTATAAGNGTAAAAANAACTAAAAGTCAAATTAGAAAAGAAAATGGATTTACTTGGTTNCCTATNAAGGAAGTTGCAAAATTATTNGCAGGTATATTNATAACTATTATNCCTGCAATTGCGATA
This sequence comes from Fidelibacterota bacterium, assembly GCA_002703645.1. GTDB lineage: Bacteria > Fidelibacterota > Marinisomatia > SCGC-AAA003-L08 > D37C17 > TMED161. Next base: position 25,282 of record NZUX01000042.1, read on the forward strand.
TTGAAAGTAGGNAAAACNGGTGATNTAGGTTTTATTATTAATTTGCTTACAGATAGTTCTGGNAACCCAATTGACATGATGTATTTTTGGCTNACAGGTATATTATCAGCATTTTTAGATAATGCTCCTACTTATTTAGTGTTTTTTAATACNGCGGGAGGGAATGCTGAAGTCTTAATGACAGCAATGAAATCTACTCTNCTTGCTATTTCTTCAGGGGCTGTNTTTATGGGNGCTCTAACATATATTGGTAATGCCCCTAATTTTATGGTTAGAGCTATTGCAGAAGAAAATGGNGTTAAAATGCCTAGTTTTTTTGGCTACATGGCTTGGTCATTCACTATTTTAGGCTTAACTTTTATATTATANAGTNTANTTTTTTTATTATAAGGTAATAAGTATGTTNAAAACAATATTATGTCCAATTGATTTAAAACCACGATCTAAAATGGCTCTTAAAAAAGCTATTAATATAGCNCANCAATTTAANTCAAAAATTTTACTACTTAATATTCATGAAGAATTTATGTCAAAACAAGAAATGGTTATGTCTAGGGTTAGCGTATCAAAATTAGGAGATGAATTTAAAAAAATTGCTATTGAAGCAAAAAATGAAATGCGAACTTTGNTAAAGGANCTTGAAGCTGANANNGTAGATTGTGAATATATTTTAAGAGATGGAAAACCTNATGATATAATTGTTAAAATAGCAAATGAACAAGAAGTTGACTTGATTGTAATGGGGACGAATGGGAAAGATAGCTTGACAGATTTATTTGTAGGTACTACTGCTCAAAAAGTTGTAGAAAATGCTGNATGCCCAGTACTTGTAATGCCAAAGGTTAATTAAAAAATATAATGGATTGGNAAAAACTTAAAAGTAAAATTGATAGCTCTAATGATATTTTATTATCAACACATAAGAACCCGGATGGTGATGGATTGGGNTCTGAGTTAGCTATGTATTATTATTTAAAAAGTATAAATAAAAATGTAAGTATTGTTAATATTTCTTCAATGCCTTCTCGTTATAATTTTATGGATNCTGAAGGTGTAGTTGAAACGTATTCATCAGATTTAAGTGTAGACTCTTTTGATTTAGTCGTTGTTTTTGATTTAGGTGATTATAGAAGACTTGGTGCATTGGGAGATGATATCTCAGAGCATAATATTGATACTATAAATATTGANCATCANGTNCCTCGAGATGAAGAATATTATTATNTATCAATAGTTAATATNGATGCNCCTTCAACTACTTACATGATATGGAAATTCTTTGAATATTTAGATTTAAATAAGGTTCCATTGGCTGATAATATAGCAATTCCATTATATACTGGATTACTGAACGATACGGGCTCTTTTAGATATAGTGCAGTTAATTCAGACACTCATAATATGGCTGCTCATTTACTCATGTCTAATGTTGTTCCGAATACTATTTTTCAACATGTATATGAAAATAGAACAAAAGGTAAAATAAATTTACTTTCTTCAATGATAAATAACCTAAAATTTGAAGAGCAGGGAAAAATAGGGTATGCCGTAATTACCGAAGATGAATTTGATAAATCAAATGCAACAATTGATGATGCTGATGGGTTAGCTGATTTTATAAGAAGTATTGATGGTGTAGAGGTCTCATTTTGTATTACTTCTTTTAATAATACTAAAATTAGTTTTAGATCTAGAGGAGATTATACAGTTAATGATATTGCGCAGCTTTTTGGTGGAGGGGGNCATTATTTTGCCTCTGGATGTGAAATAGAGAAAACAGAGATAAATAATTCTATTAGAAAGATATTATTAGAACTAAANAGGAAAATGAATAATGGCAATTAAAAGTGATAAATGGATAAAAAAAATGTCAAATGAATATGACATGATTTCGCCTTTTACAAGTGAACAGATTAAATCTGGAGCTATATCTTATGGTTTATCTTCATATGGCTATGATATTAGAGTGGCTGATGAGTATAAAATTTTTACAAATGTTAATAATAGTGTAATTGATCCAAAAAATTTTGATGCGAATTCATTTGTTGACTATAAGGGTGATATATGTATTGTTCCTCCTAATAGTTTNGCTCTTGCTAGAAGTGTAGAATATTTNAAGATACCAAGAAAGGTCCTTACTATATGTGTTGGNAAGTCAACTTATGCTAGATGTGGTATTATTGTAAATGTNACACCNTTTGAACCAGAATGGGAAGGGTATGTTACATTAGAAATATCAAATACAACACCATTACCAGCTAAAATATATTCGAATGAAGGTTTATGTCAGGTTTTGTTTTTTGAATCGGATGAAGATTGTGATATTTCTTATAAAGATAAAAGTGGAAAATATTTAAAACAAACAGGTATAACATTACCCAAAATAATAAAATGAAAATTACAATTGCAAAAGATGCAGGGTATTGCTTTGGAGTTAGAGATGCNGTCAATATGGCTTATGATGCATCAGAGAAGTATGGGGAAGTCTATATGCTGGGCGATATAGTGCATAATGAGAACGTGGTAGAAGATTTAAGTAAGGCTGGTACGAATGTAGTTGATAGTTTAGATGATATTCCTAATGATAAACCCGTATTGTTTAGAGCTCATGGAACTGTAAATAAGCTTTGGGATGAAGCAAAAGAAAAGAAAATGAAGGTTATAGATGCTACGTGTCCATTGGTACATGAAATACATAGCGAAGTCAAAAAATTAGCAAAGGATAAAAGGCAAATAATTGTAATTGGTGATCATGGACATGACGAGGTTAGAGCAATTGCAGATCAAGTGCCTGACACTATTATAGTTTCTAATCCAGAAGAAGCAAATAAACTAAGAAAGTTTAAAAAGGCTGGGGTTGTATCCCAATCTACGCAAATGATAGAAAATGTTCAGCAAATTGTTAATATATTGATGACTAAAGTATTTGATTTACATTTTGTTAATACTATTTGCTATCCAACAAAAAGAAATCATGAGCAAATTAAAAGCTTAGCTAATAATTCAGATTTAATGATAATAATTGG
>NZUX01000043.1 GCA_002703645.1 Fidelibacterota bacterium
CAGAGTAGATTTTATCATTGCCATAGGCTAACCTAATAATTCTTGAAGCACCTCCTGACCCTGATCTAGAATTTCCAGGGCCCCACATATCGTAAAGCTCTACATCTGCTCCAGATTTTTTCAAGAAATATGCAGAGCATGCTCCCCAAATCCCCGATCCTATTACAGCTATTTTCATGCTATAAATATATATTGTTTATTTTTATGTTATGGACAACTTTAGAATAAAACAAACATTCTGGGGAATAGGTGGTTTTATATTATTGAGTTTTTTTTCAATGATTTTTTATCCTGGTGGAACCTTGATCGATAAGGATACCGATGGATATTTATTTTTCTACAATTTTCTTAGCAATTTGGGAGAAAGAACAGCCAGAAATGGTGATGATAACTTTATTTCATCAATTCTTTTTAACTCCTCTTTAATTCTTGTAAGCATTTCTTTTTTAATTTTTTATTCTAAATATTTTCAGTTTTTTAAAAAAGAAAAAAAAAGTTATAATTTCATCAAATTCGCATTGTTTTTTCTTCTTGTTTCGGTTATTTCTTTTATCTGCATTGCCTTGTTTACTGCTGATGAATCAAGCTTCGATGAACATATTTTCTTTGTAAAACTTGCATTTAGATCTCTATTTCTTTTTACAATCTTTCAATCAATAGCAATTCATTTCAATTCTGAAATGAGTAATAAGCTTTTATTTGTTTCAATTTTATTTTCTCTATCAATGGTATTGTTTATTCTTATGATGGATTATGGCCCAAATCCATTTGAAAGTAATTTTGGTTTATTTGTTCAAGTTACATCTCAAAAGTTTATTGCTTTCTGTATACTATTGAATACATATTTTCAAGCTAAGGAATCTTTAACTTTTGTTTCACAAGGGTAATGAATAGAATCATCTTTTCTTTATTTATTCTTACTTCATGCACAATAAAAAATGAATTTAGCATAAATGATTGGGCATATTATAGAGGGGATAACTCTGTTAGTCATTATAAGCCTTTCGACTTGATTAATAAAGACAATGTTCATAAGTTGACTAAAGTTTGGGAATATAAAAGTAGCGATCACGATTTGGAAAATCGATCTCAAATTCAATGTAACCCTTTAATTATTGATGGAGTACTATTTGGTACATCGGCTAAAATGAAGCTTTTTGCATTGAATGCTTCCAATGGAAGTTTGTTATGGGAATTTGATCCATATGATGGTATGTTTTCATCGCATGGAACAGGTGTAAATAGAGGGTTAAATTATTTTAGACATTCAAGTGGAGATAGAATACTTTATGCAACATATTCAAAACTTTATGCAGTAAACCCTAGCAATGGAAAATTGATTCAATCATTTGGGGAAAATGGTATAGTAGATTTAAAAGAAGGATTAGGAAGAAATGTTGACAGCCTACTTTTAGCAGCTAATACTCCTGGTGTGATTTTTAAAAACTTACTTATTTTAGGCCATAGAGCTTCTGAATCTACAGGAGCTGTGCCAGGTCACATTAGAGCTTTTAATGTTTTTTCTGGAAAAATAGAGTGGATTTTTCATACAATTCCTTACCCAGGAGAATATGGGTATGATACTTGGCCAGAAGATGCATATTTAAGATCTGGTGGAGCGAATGCATGGGCAGGACTTAGTTTAGACGAAAAAAATGAAATTGTATATGTTCCAACTGGATCTGCAGCATTTGATTATTATGGTGGTGATAGAAAAGGGAAAAATCTATTTGCAAATAGTATAATTGCTTTGAATGCTAATAATGGAAAAAGAATATGGCATTATCAAACAATTCATCATGATATATGGGACCGTGATTTACCTGCTGCTCCTAATTTAGTTACTATTACAAAAGATAATAAAAATATTGATGCTTTAGCTCAAATCACCAAGTCTGGATATTTATTTGTGTTTGATAGAAAAACAGGTGAGCCTATTTATCCAATAAAAGAAAAAAAAGTTCCAAAATCCAGTTTAATTGGAGAATTTTCTTGGCCTACACAACCAGTTCCTACAATCTATCCATCGTTTTCAAGAATTAATCTTTCAGATGATGATTATCCGATTAGATCTAAAGAAGCCAGAGAGTATGCTAAAAGAGTCTGGGAAAGTTCTAAATATGAAGAGTTTTTACCTCTTTCACTAAGTGAAACAATATTATTTCCAGGATTAGATGGAGGTGGTGAGTGGGGTGGTGCTGCTTATAATCCAAATTCTGGTATAATTTTTATCAATTCTAATGAAATGCCATGGAGTCTTAAAATGAATAAAAAGGAAGGATTGACCTTAGGTAAAACAGTATATAATTCTGGCTGTATGATATGTCATGGAGAAGATTTAAAGGGAAATTTAGGTGTATATTCAAACATTCCTTCACTTGTAAATATTAAAGATAGAATGACTAACAAGTCACTAGAAGAAATTATTCTAAACGGAAAAGGAATCATGCCAAGTTTTTCAAATCTTTCAAATGATGAAATCAACGCAATTATTAATTATTTAATAGATCCTGAAACAGAAAACTCTACTTATGAAAAAATGAACTCATGGCCCTATCCTTATGTGTTTGGTGGGTTCAAAAAGCATTATGCACCAGATGGCTACCCCGCAATAAAACCTCCATGGGGTCAATTAACCGCTATTGATTTAAATAAAGCATCTATCTTATGGCAAATCCCACTTGGACAACATGATGACCTAAAAAAATTAGGTTTAATTGAAACGGGCACTGAAAATTATGGGGGCCCATTAGTTACTTCCGGAGGCATTTTAATTATTGCCGCAACAATGGATGAAAAAATAAGAGCATTTGATCAAAATACTGGTGAATTACTCTGGGAAGATAAACTTCCAGCTGCTGGTTATGCTACTCCTTCAACATATATAATTGATGATAAACAATATATTGTAATAGCATGTGGAGGTGGCAAATTGAATACAAAGTCTGGATCATCATATGTTGCCTATTCTATCAATTAATTTTTCTATCTCATTTTCATTTAAATTATTATTAATAATGCATGAAGAATGAAATTCATAAATGGCTTCATTTTTTGAAAAAAGATTTATATTATCAGACCTTAAATTTCCACCCGGCATAATTGATATTTTACCATTACAATATTTTGCTAAATTATTTATTTCATCAACTCCATCAATCACTTTGTCTTTTTTTCCACTGGTAAGAATTCTATCAAATCCAAGCTTGATTAAATCATCAGCAGCCTTATAAATATTTTTTATTTCATCAAATGCTTTATGAAATGTGGTACTCATACCTCCACATTTTTCTTTTAACATCTTACATTTTTCTTTATCTATTTGATTTTTATTATTTAACACACCAAATACAACTCCTTTACATCCAATTTTTTTACAATATTCTATTAGATCTACCATTTCACCTAACTCTTCATTATTATAAATAAAGTTACCTTTTCTAGGTCGAATTATAGGAAAGATATTTTCATGATAGTTTAAAGCTTTTTTAATATCATCTTTTTTTGGGCTTATTCCACCTAGGCTTCTTTCTTTACAAAATTCAATTCTATCAATATTGTATTTAGATGCAGTGATGCAATCATTTAAATTAAATACGCATATTTCTAATTTTTTTTTCAAGAAAATAATTTAGACAAAAAAATTATAGCTTAGAGTAAAAAACTTTTAATCGAAATTTAGTTTTATCTATAATTGCTTGATTAAAAGTTGAAGGTGTTGAAGGAAAAACAACGACTTTTTTTACATCATATTTTTTCATCGCTAAATCTTGAAAAAAAACAGTGGAAGTTCCTTTATATGTATGAGATATTAGACTGTCATAAGCATAATATGCAGGATCTTCATCTTGACCATAGTATGCATTATCTTTCAGAATAACGTTACTCATTGGAGTAGATTCAATCCCTGATGAATTAATGTTATTATCTTCTTTAGCAAAATAATAAATAGCCGTATTAGGTGGGTTAATATATTTTTTTTCTGAATTATCTACTGGTCCCATGGATAGCTCAACCTTATTAAGAATAATATTTTTTGCAGTATCTATAAAGTTTGTAAATCCAGATAAATCAATCATTGGATAAATCCCACTTCCAGACTGCCAATATATTTTATCATTAATACTAAATTCATTTAAATTTTTAATTTCTACTGAAGATAATGNAGATGCACTTCTATCGGTTGAATAGTTGCTGTAATGTTTTGACAANGGAGAATCAAATCTTAGCCTATATTGATTTGATACTGTATCNTCAACGGAATTGTGATAATAAAGNACTATTCTACTAAANTCATTACTAAGATCAAATCCTAAAATTAATTTGTTGTTTACNCCTGGCTCAAAGGCNATGCCTTTAGTAGTCTCTCTAATTTCTCTATCTGAAACCCCTTGTCTTGCCAATTCGAGTAATGTATTTCCATAATTCATTGTTAGAGGTATTGTTAGTAGGGTGTCTCCAGGCTTATCTACAGTAAAACGAGTGAAGCCAACAGGAGCTTTATTAGTAACCAAAGGAATGGTTTTAGATGATAAATAAATTGCGCTAGAAAATAACGTATCTTCTATCAATCTAACCGAGACTTCTTGCTCTTGATCAAATTCTTCTCCATGAATATAAGAGTAGCTTAAAAATAATTTTATAGAATCTAAAATAGATGAGTCTGCTGGCTGAATAGATAAATCAGTTGTTACCACGTCAGGTGAAATAATTTCAGGAGAAAATTGAGAATAGCCTACAGCTTTTGTTTTTCCAAATACTGGATTGTCGTATTGGCCAAAAATGAGAGACCCATAATCTGTCCTAACACTATCTAGAAAGATATTTGATGCGGTTAGTGGTATGTCTATATATTTGGCTTCAAGGCTGTTGTCTTGGTCTTCTAGCTCAAGCCCAACTTCGCTGGATTCATCACATGAGATATAGAGTAATAAAAAAAATAAAAAAAAAATAGTGCTCTTAGCTGACAAGTTCATTATATAATTTATAATAAGCTTCTAAATAGTTTTCGTCACTTTTAATTACATCGAATTTTTTTTCTTTTACCGTATCTGATATTAGTTTATCAAAACGTTTACTTATTTCATCTTTAGATTTAATTACAGCATCTGCATATTCCATTCCTATCTTTAAGAACCCTTTATAGTCACCTGTTTTTAAAGAATTTAACATCCCATCATCAATATCAGTCATTTTTGCTTTTTCAATAATACTTTTATCAAATTTATGTTTGAAAGCGTTATCATAAACAGTAAACACTGTTTTGGTATCTTTAAAAATAGGATCATTTTTATAGGTAGATTTAATATATAAAGGAATCAAACATGTCATCCAATCATTGCAGTGAACAATGTCTGGTGCCCATCCCAATTTGATTACAGTTTCTAAAACTCCTTTACAAAAGAAAATGCACCTTTCGTCATTATCTTTATAGAAGTCTCCTTCTTTATTACTGAAAACAAATTTTCTTTTAAAATAATCTTCGTTGTCGATAAAATAAACTTGAAGTTTTGCTTGAGGTATTGATGCAACTTTAATTACCAATGGTTTTTCATCGTCACCAATTTCGATATTAATTCCAGATAACCTGACAACTTCATGCAATCGGTTTTTTCTTTCATTTATCAAACCAAATCTAGGAACAAGTATCCTGATTTCCATGCCTTTTTCCTGCATTGCTTGAGGTAAATTTCTTACATACTCTGCAACTTCAGATGTTTGTAGAAAGGGATTAATTTCACTTGCTACATATAGAATTTTATATTTTGCCATAAAGTAAAGTTCAGTTGCCTTTTAAAGTAAATCTCAAAAAGGGACACAAATTTAATCAATTCATGCTGATTTTTCAATTCTTGTCTAAGATCATTTTTTTTTGAAATAAATAAGTTTGCTTTTTACCCTAAGACTAATCTTATTAGATTTGCATCAAATTCAACTTCTTGGATAAAAAAAACATAAATTATTTTTTAAACTTTCTACTATCATTAACGGTAGGACTATCTATTTTGTTTTTTGTTTTCAAAGACGTTGACATCAGCTCCTATAGTTCAAGAATACAAAAAGTGTCCTCTTCATGGTTTTTGTTTGCAATTTTCATTTCATTATTTGAATTTATTGTTCGAGCGTACAGGTGGAATTTGTTACTTGAATTTAAGTATAAAAAGCTTTCAGTTTATAAAACAACATTGGGTTTAATTATATCTTATCTATCTGCAATTATTTTACCAAGGATTAATGATATAGTTAGGTGCTATGTGTTAACAAAAACTGATAAAGTAAAGTTTTCGATGTCTATCGGTTCAGTTGTAACTGAAAGAATTGTCGATCTAATTTCAGTTTTTATTTTATCATTGATTTTATTGTTGGTAGAATTTGATAGGTTTTATAATTATTTAATGATCGAAGTAGTTGCAAATACCGAAATTGATAAAATAGTTTATTATCTATTTCTGTTCTTTTCCATATGTATTTTTCTCTATTTTTTTCTAAATCAAATCTTTCGAAGGTTTGGTTTTTACGAAAAGTTTACTGAAAAAATTAATGAATTTAAATCCGGTTTGTTATCCATTTTTTCTCTTGAAAAAAAATTGGAATTTTTTATGTCAACCATAATTTTATGGCTAATATATTTTTTTGTTGGTTACATATTGTTTTTTTCAGTTGAAGAAACTTCAATGCTCGGCTTTTCGGCTGCATTATCTATTTTAGTTGCAGGCGCAATTGGAACAATTGTACCTGTTAATGCTGGAATAGGAGCGTATCATTTATTTGTTAGTTCAATTCTAATCTATTATGGTATTGTTTATGAGGACGCGCTATTCTTTGCAACTCTTGTTCATGCAAACCAGGTAATTGCTATTATGTTTTATGGTTTAATAAGTTTAATTTTTTTTTATTTTAATGTTTACAAAAGAAATTGAAAATAAAATTTTATCGAATGATAGTTTAAGCAAGACAATCGATTTGCTTCGTAAATCCGATAAGAAAGTAGTTTTTACAAACGGCTGTTTTGATTTGCTTCACCCTGGTCACCTGAAATTATTGAAAAAAGCAAAATCTTTTGCAGATGTATTAATTGTTGGAATCAATTCAGACAGTTCCGTGAGAGTCTTGAAAGGAGAGGGAAGACCAGTTGTCAATCAAGAAGATAGATTAGTAATTTTAGCATGCTTGAAAATTGTTGATTTTGTTATTATCTTCGAAGAAGAAACGCCTTTAAATTTAATTAAATGTATTTCTCCTTCTGTTCTTGTGAAAGGTGGGGATTATAAGTTAAGCGAAATAGTTGGTGGAGAGCAAGTGATTAAAAATGGAGGCAAAGTAAAAATTGTTAAATTAAAAGAGGGATATTCAACCTCTAAATTTTTAAAGGAAATTAAATAATGTATTTCGATCCAGGGTTACTTATCATAGGTTTTGTTTTTATGGGCATAGGATACTATGTTCAAAATAAGCTAAAGTCAAAATTTCATAAATATTCACAGGTATCTCTGAGAAAAAATCTTTCTGGTAGAGAAATAGCGGAGATTATGTTACGCGACCATGACATATATGATGTTAAAGTAGTATCTGTTCCAGGAAAATTAACTGATCATTATAACCCATTAAATAAAACTATCAATTTAAGCCCTGAGGTTTATGAGGGCAGATCCGTTAGTGCAGCAGCTGTTGCTGCTCACGAGTGTGGTCATGCCGTTCAACATGCTACTCAATACGCATTTCTCAAAATGAGATCTGCACTTGTTCCAATACAAACGTTTGCAGGAAAAACTATGACCACAATGATTTGGGTACTGTTTCCCTTAACTATGATTGCTCCTAGTATCATGCCTATGAATATGGCTTTATTGATTATTATTTTTTGTTACGGATCATTTACTCTTTTTTCATTTATCACGTTACCCGTAGAATTTGATGCAAGTAATCGCGCTATAGCTTGGGTTACAAATAGGCAAATAGTAACTAGAGAAGAATCTTTTATGGCTAAAGATGCACTTAAGTGGGCAGCTATGACATACGTTGTTGTTGCCTTGCAGTCACTGGCTACATTATTATATTATCTAATGCTTTTTTTGAGAAGAAGATAGTTTTTTAAAAAAATAATTTAGATTTACCTCCCTTTTCACAACATTTACTGAAAAATTATGAGTGATTTTATAAAAGTTTTAGACCATTTACATTTTACCTTGAAGAAGGTTTCTGTAGTCAAGGTATTAAAACCATTTATAATTGAAAACTATTATGATATAGAGAACACAGTTATTTTTCCAATAAATAGCAGGTTGAGGTATGGCAAATACACTAAAAAAGTAAAAAAAGAATCTTTTTTATTTATTCCAGCAAATAAAGTGGTGTCTTTAGCTTTTGGGAAAGGAAGGTCTGTAAGGCTGTCTTATGATGATTTTTTAGAAGAAAAAGAAAAGTATGTAACAAAAGATAATTTTTTAAGAAGGAATCCTATCGATCAAAAATATTTGGTTTTAAATTTTGAAACCAAAGTTTTAAATTCAATTAATATTTTTCATTCAAAAAACTTAAAGCCGTTAGTTATAGAAAGAAATGCTCAAACCCTTTCAATCTTAAAAGATATTGTTAAAGAAAGGTATTACAGGTATCCAGGAAGTGAAAAATTAATAGACCTTCAAAGTCAAAGGTTATCTATAGAGATTATAAGATATATTCTATCAAACCAACCACTATTTTCTTCTATAGAGGAAAATTTCAAATACTTTAAAGATGAAAGAATACTTGATTTATTTCAGTATGTTAGTGATAATATAGATAAAGAGTTATCTAATAAAAAATTAGCTGACTTTCTTAATATTTCTGAAGAATATGTAGGTCAATATTTTAAAAACAATACAGGCTACAGCCCTCAAGACTATATAGAACTTAGAAGAATGGAAGAGGCAATAAAAATGCTTAGATCAGATGATGAATCTATTAAAGTTATCGGAATGAAGGTTGGGTTTAAAGATACAGCCTATTTCTGTAGACGGTTTAAGCTAATGTTCGGTGTTCAGGCGGGTATGATGAGAAAGCGCTTTAATGAAATTTAAATTATTTAGATTTCTCCTTTTCTTTTAGCAGCTCCTTTTCAATCATTTTTTTTAATCTACCAGACTTCGCAGTAAAATAGATGATAAAAAAAATAACTATATAAATTCCAGTTATAATAGCATACCCTAAAAATTCACTTTCAAAATAAAAATTTAAAATGCTTCCCGCTGTAAGGCTTGCAAATGCTAGAACAAATAGAAGAATAAAAAATAGGATAAAACCAGATATAACACTTGAAATTGATGAAGAAATTTTTTCAATTAAATCTATTTTCAAAATGTCAAATCTAATTTTTAGATACGATGTTATTGAATCAATAAGTTTATCAATTTTTATCATTATTTATCTTTTTGTTTTACAAAGGTAATACATATTGCTTTTTATAAAACAATTGGAATTTTTTAATATTTAATTAACAATTAATTAATAAAATTATAATTAATATATTGCTAAATAGGATTAGATTTCATTTTTATAATTTTAAATTAAAATCTTTGAAAATAGAATCATCAAATTTATATTTTGCTATTTTGCTTATAGTATTATCGGTTATTTGTTGGTTTGTAGCTCCTTATAAAGACCTTGCAATGTGGACTATTTTTTTCTTGGCCGCATATTCAGCAATAGCAAACGATAGTATTCAAACGATTGGAACCTTTATTGCTTCAAATTCTCATAGAAAATGGTATTATCTATGGTTATTTATGGGATCTATTTTTTTGTTGACTGTTACCTATAGTTGGTTGAATTATGATGGAGATATAAGCCATGGCAGGTTATTTTCTAAAGGATTAAATGAAGCTCCATCTAATTTTGTTTTTTTACAAGTATTTGCTCCAGTAGTATTATTAATAATCACAAGGCTTAAAATGCCTGTTTCAACTTCTATACTTCTTTTAAGTGCTTTTACAACTCAAGCAAGCTCAATCACGAGTATTATTTCTAAAAGTTTTTTTGGTTATTTTATCGCATTTTGTATTGCAATATTTGTTTGGATTATAACAACAGGTTTTTTTGAAAAATACAAAAAAACAAAACCTTCTAAAATTTGGGTGCCATTACAATGGGTTTCTAGTGGCGCTTTGTGGTCAACATGGATTATGCAGGATATGGCTAATATTGCCGTCGTTTTGCCTAGATCATTAAATACAGATCAATTTGTATTAGTTACTTCGTCAGTATTTTTTGGGTTAGGATTATTATTTTATTTGAAAGGAGATAGGATTCAAGAAATTGTAACAGAAAAAAGTGACATAATAGATGTTAGAGCAGCAACAGTTGTTGACTTTATTTATGCGTGTTTATTATATTATCTTAAGATTATAAGCACAATACCTATAAGTACGACTTGGGTATTTATTGGGCTTCTTGGAGGAAGAGAAATAGCAATAAACTTTAGAAAAATTGATGGAGATAAGGTTCGTGCTATTAAGTTACTAGTCAAAGATACTGTGTATGCATTTATAGGACTTTTAGTTTCTGTTATTCTTGCAATATCAATTAATGAAAATATGAGAAATCAAATTTTTAAAGATTTTGGTATAATTGATGAAAAAGAAATAGTTGAACCTCTTATAAAAACTGAAAAAGTAGAAAGAGATATTGATGATCCTGCAATTTGGTATAATGAGAAAAATCCTTCAAAAAGTATAATTTTAGGTACCCAGAAAGATGAAAATGGAGCATTAATAGTATATGATTTGAAAGGTGAAATTGATATAAATAAGTCTGTATATGGTTTAGCCAGGCCTAACAACGTTGATGTTTTAAATGATGTGCTTATAGATGGAAACTATGTAGATATAGCCGTTGTAACAGAAAGACTAAAAAATAATATAAGGATTTATTCTCTTCCTGAAATGATAGAATTAGATGGGGGTGGTCTAAGGGTATTTGAGAATGAAATTAACCCCCAACCTATGGGGATAGCTTTATGGAGAGATGATACTGGTTATGGTCATGTTATAGTTGGAAAAAAAAATGGTGTTAGTGGAAAATATTTAAATCAATATAAACTTGAAAGTAAAGGTGATGGTACTTTTAAATTAAAGTTTTTAAGAAGTTTTGGTAGCTTTTCAGGTATTAAAGAGATAGAGGCAATAGCTATTGATCTAAAAAATAACTATATATATTACTCTGATGAAAATTTTGGAGTAAGAAAGTACCATGCTGATGTAGAGAATGGTAATGATGAAATTATTTCTTTTGGAAATAATTTTGTTGGCGATCATGAAGGTATATCTATAATATTTAAAAAAAATAAATACATAGTGGTTTCAGATCAACAGCCCATAAACCAGTTTAGAATTTTTATGCCAGAAAAAGAATATAAAGAAATAGGGAGTTTCTTTACTACAAGTATAGACTCAGATGGCTCTGATTTTCATCCAGGACCATTTCCAGCTCCATTTAAAAATGGAATCTTTGTAGCAATGAGTGACGATCTTTCATTTCACTATTTTTCTTGGGATCAGATAAAAACTTCATTTGAAGTTGATTAATTATTTCTTTACGTTTAAATAATATTGTTATATAAAAGATAATATAAGTATATAATCTAGTTAACCTTCAGCTAATATTTTAATTATAAATTGATAGAAAATTACAAATATGAAATATCTAAAAATCTTTTTATTTTTTTTAATTTCTTTTCAAACATTTAGCCAAAATGGAGCTATAGTTGGAAAAGTAGTGGATAGTGATAATGGATTTCCTTTACCTGGTGCTAATATAGTATTAAAAGGAACGGATTATGGAACTATATCAGATGTAAATGGAAAGTACATAATTCTAAATGTTGTTCCTAATAAATACACTTTGGTCATTTCTTACATTGGTTATAGTGATATTGAAAAAGAAATTTCTGTGAGTAGTTCTTCAAATACTCCTGTAAATGTTAAGTTAGAGGCAGGTATTTTAATTGGGGAAGAGATAATAATAACAGGCAATAGTCTTCAAGGTCAAGCAAGGGCTATAAATGAGCAAAAAAATAACGTTAATGTATCTAATATTATTGCTTCTGATCAAGTTGGCAAATTTCCGGACTCAAACATGGGAGATGCTTTAAAGAGAGTCCCAGGTATTACAATGCAAGGTGATCAAGGAGAAGCAAGAAATATTGTAGTTAGAGGGTTGGCTGCTGCTTTAAATTCTGTTCAGATTGATGGGTCTAGAATACCATCTGCAGAGGGAGATAATAGAAATGTTCAATTAGATTTAATTCCTGCTGATATGATTCAGACAATAGAGGTAAATAAGGCTATTCTTCCATATATGGATGGAGATGCCGTTGGAGGTGTTGTAAACTTAGTTACTAGATCTGCACCTGATAATTTTAGATTTACTGCAGATTTAGGATCTGGATTTAGTCCAATAACTTCAAAGGCAATTTATAATGGTTCATTTGTATTAGGTAATAGACTTGGAAATTTTGGTTTCTTATTATCAGGCTCATATAATAATAGAGAGTATGGTTCAGATAATATAGAGGCAGAATGGAAAGAAATGGTAAGTGGTGTATTTGTTCCAGATGAGATGGATATTAGAACATATTATGTTAAAAGAGAGAGAAAAAGCTTGTCTTTAAATTTAGATTATGAATTCTCTGCATCTAGTAAAATTTATTTAAACTCTATGTATAATCATAGAGATGATTGGGAAAATAGATATAGATTAAGATATAAAAAAATTGAAGATGGTTTTGAAGATGGTTTTACAAATTTAGGTAATGGTAGATATACAACTACAGCTAGAATCGAGAGACAAACAAAAGGTGGTATTGACAATAATCGCAACAAAGGGACTAGGCTGGAGGATCAGAAAGCTACAAATATTACATTAGGAGGAGATCATCTTGCTGCCTCAAAAATTAAGATTGATTGGATGGTTAATTTCTCTAGAGCTTCGGAAGAGAGACCAAATGAGAGGTATTTAACATTTAGAAATAATGATGTGCCTATTATTTTGGATGTTTCTGATCCTAGAAAGCCTTTTGTTGAGTATGAAGATCCTAGTTCTTGGCAAGGGTCTAATGCTCGGAATCCTGAAGAGGCTCAAAAGTGGACATATGAAAATGAGTTTAACTCAAAAATTGATTTTACATTTCCTGTTAATGCATCCGGTATTTTAAAATTTGGTTTAAAAAATAGATTAAAATCTAAAGCAAGAAATAATACTTGGTCAGAGTATGATGGCAGCTTAATTGGATCTAATTTAAATGAATTTCCATTAGTTGATCAGTCTGATTCAGATTATTTAGCAGGAGGTAAGTATTTAGCTGGAAATTTTGTTACTAAGGAATATCTTGGAGGGTTAGAACTTCTAGGAGGAGGGTTTAAACCAGAATTAGTTCTTGATGAATTTGCTGCAGGTAACTATGAAGCTAATGAAAATATTTTTGCTACATATCTCATGTATGATGTTGAATTAACATCTAACCTTTCTATGATACTTGGAGGAAGACTAGAATCTACTAATATTGAATATACAGGTAGAGATGTTGATTATGATAATGAAATAGTTACAATTTCTGCAACTGAAAAAGATAATTACACAAACTTTCTCCCTGCTATATTATTCAAACTAAATTTGTCTGAAAACTCTGCTTTCAGGCTATCCTGGACAAATACGATAGCAAGACCAAATTACTATGATCTTGTCCCTTATGAAGAATACATCGAGGAAGATAGCGAATTAACATTAGGAAACCCTACTCTTAAACCAATGAAGGCTATGAATTTAGATTTAAATTATGAGTCTTATTTCTCAACAGTTGGATTGGTTTCAGCTGGTATTTTTTTTAAAGATTTAAATGATTTTATTTATTCATATGAATATTTTGGCACTTATACTGGATATGTTGGGGAATTAGAAATTACTCAGCCTAAAAATGGTGCCGGAGCTACTGTATTAGGCTTTGAAATTGCTTTACAAAGACAAATTCTTAAAAATCTAGGTTTATATCTAAACTATACATTTGCTGATACAGATTCTCAAGGTGTATTGGATAGGTCTGATTTAGACAAAACACCTCTTCCAGGTGCTGCTAAAAATACTTATAATGTTTCTCTTGATTATGATAACAATAAATTTAGCATAAGAGTATCATATAATTTTACTGACTCTTATATCGATGAGTTTGGTTCAGATCCTTTAGATGATAGATATTATGATTCTCAAGCATTTTTAGATGTTAATGCTTCTTATGCATTTACTGATAAATTAAGATTATATGTTCAAGCAAAGAACTTAACTAATCAATCTCTACGATATTATCAGGGCAATGAAAAATATCTTATGCAAGAAGAGTTTTATGGGGCAAGATATACAGGAGGAATAAAATTCGATTTATTTAAGTAGTAACATATTTGATATAAAAAAGAGCTCAAAATTTGTATCCTTTTTTTATGGATTAAAAATATATCATAAATTACTCTTTTTTTAAAGAGTTATTTTATGATTCTATATAAAAAAGTATTGTTTTTATTAGTATTAATTTTATTAATACCAACCTATATTTTTTCACAATCTAGTTTTCAAACTTGGCCAACGATTGAGGTATCAGGAGAGATAATTGATGATTTAGATATAAAGTTTAAATTTAGGAGTAAATATGATCATGATGAAAAAGGGTTTGATGCGACCTGGTTTAATATGGGTTTATCTTATAAATATGAAAAGATGAGCTTTGGTTTATTTTTTAGACAAATTTATGCAATGAAAGATGATGATAGGTTTGCGGAATTAAGGCCTCACTTTGACCTATCTTATAAGATAAATGATAATTTGAAGTTAAGACTTAGAAATGAATATAGAATCTTTGAACTTAATAATAATATATTTAGATATAGATTAAGATTAGCTTATTCTTTAAATATCTGGGATAATTATAATCCATTTTTTCAAAATGAAATCAATTTTTCTGAAGGAAGTTTAGTTAGGGATAGGATAATTTTAGGCTTGAGTATAAAAATTAAAGATTCTCCATTTCAAATAGTACCATCCTATATTCTTGAATCAAATAGAAAAGAGTCGAGTAGTGAGACAAATAGTTTCTTATGGAGTTTTAGAAATATTATTAATATTTCTTGTAACATTAAATTTTAATTAAGGTTTTTCTTATAAGTAAATTAATTTTATTTGTGGAATTAATAACTTATCCTATTATTACTCTAAATTTACGTCTCAAAAAGTACTTGTATGCTTGGTTTATTAGGAAAGGGTATAAAAAAAATATTTGGAACAAAAAGTGATAAAGATTTAAAGCTTCTTTATCCATATGTTGATAAAATTAATTCTGAGTTTGATAAATTATCATCTATTTCTGATCAAGAATTAAGAGATAAAACAGTTTCTTTTAAAGAAAAAATATCTGCTAATACAAAAAAAGTCTCGGATCAAATTAAATCTCTAAAAGAAGATTATATAAATGAAAAGGAGCAGAACATAGAATTAAAAGAGGAGATTTTAGATAAAATTGATAAACTAAGCGTAGAAGAAAAAGAAATAATAGAAAACACTTTAAATGAAATTTTGCCTGAAGCATTTGCCGTAGTTAAGGAAACCGCTAGAAGGTTTTCCGTAAACAAAAAAATCACGGTTAAAGCAGAGGATTTTGATTATAATTTAGCATCAACTAAGGATAATGTAAAAATAGAAGGTAAAAATGCTGTTTGGATAAATAAATGGAGTGCTGCAGGAGCGGAAATAGAATGGAACATGATTCATTATGATGTTCAATTGATTGGGGGAGTTGTTTTACATCAAGGGAAAATTTCTGAAATGGCAACTGGTGAAGGTAAAACACTAGTTGCAACATTACCAGCCTACCTTAATGCCCTATCTGATAAAGGAGTTCATATCGTAACAGTTAATGATTATTTGGCTAAAAGAGATGCAGAATGGAATGCCCCTATTTTTGAATTTCATAGATTAACCGTTGATTGTATAGATAAGTATTCTCCAAATTCTCAAGAAAGAATAGATGCGTACAATTGTAATATTACTTATGG
>NZUX01000044.1 GCA_002703645.1 Fidelibacterota bacterium
ACCTTTTTAATAGGAATTAAAGGATTGAGTAAGGCTATTGAGGGAATTAGTAGTCCTGAACATATTTATCCTGGAGATCAAGTTCAAATTAAACAAGGCTATCTGAAATTCATAGATAATACTTTTGCACATATTTTTTCTGATAGTATCATAGAATTTTTAAAGTCAAAAAATGGAATGTATATAACAATTTTTGTAATTGTATTTTTTATACTTTACTAAACTTTAAACTAATGACTAACCTCCTACTCATATTATTACTACTTGTTGGGTGTGAGACTCCTGTAGAACAGGAAGATGTGTATGGGTGTACAGATGAGAGCGCCTGTAACTTTAATTCAGATGCAAATATTTATGTGCCAAATAGCTGTGATTATGATTATGATGATTGTGGAGTCTGTGGAAACACTAATGATTGTACAGGATGCCTAGATGGTAATGGAAATAATAGATGTATTGGAAAATGGAAATTTTATTCTAATCAAATAACTATTTCTGATATTTTTGGAGATTGGATTGGTAGCTACACTACCTTTTATCCTGATACATCAATCCTGTTTCAATATTCCCAAGCAGAGGCTTATATAATAAAAAGTCAGGAGATTGAATTTTTTATTGATTCTACATCGTCTTTCTTAGAAACATCAATCACTTTCCCATTTGAATATGAAGGTCTTGAGGATGGAGAAATACACTCTAGCGATGAATGGGATCTCCCATATATTGAAAATAATTTATATGATTCTACTTATATATATAGTACTTGGTCATTTAATGATTCTTTATTAATTGATGGTGAATTTATTAATGAAGACATTTATTCTTCAGAGGAAATAATTAATGAAAATTGGGATACGACTGCCTTATGTTTTCAAATGTATGATTCAGCAGCTTTTGGTGATATAGTTATAGATAGTCCTTGTCATTTCGTTAAAGTAATGAATGATACTTTATATTTGATTCAAAAGGGTTTGGAAACTAAATTAATAAAACTAAATGACTAACCTCCTACTCATATTAAACAAGGGTTCACTTCAGTACATAAGATGAAATACATACTTGTTATGCTTTTACTACTTGTTGGGTGTTCTGAGGAAGCCTCTACAGAGCCATCTCAAGAGCTCCAGGATGTGTATGGGTGTACTGATGAGAGTGCCTGTAACTTTAATGTTGATGCGACAGATGATGATGGAAGTTGTTTAAGCTTTATTGATGGTGAAATTAAAGGTTTAGTCTTACAAACTCAAAATTATGAAAATTCTGGATTTATTAATCTATATCGTGAATTTGAATGTGAAAATCCATATAATCAATTATATTTCAATCCAACGGAGTCACTGAATTTTTATATTTTGTATTTAGATGAATATGGTAATGAGATTTCGATTCAATCTCCACACACTTCTTCAATCGTATTTAATAGTATTGAGATTGATGTTCAAAATGAAAATATGCTTGTAGCTGAATACTGTGAAGGTCAAGAAATTTGGAATCCACTGAGTGGCTTATCTCACCCTTGCGCTGGAGCAGATTTTATAGATTGGGGTACAGGTCCTCATGGATTTACTGATTTTAAATTAACAGCTAATGAAATTGGTAATACAACATTTGTTGTAAAGCTAATAGGAGAAGGAATTGAATATATATCTTTGCCAATTACAGTGATTATAGGCTCTAATGACTAACCTCCTACTCATATTATTACTATTACTTGATGGACTTTTTGGTGATACAATAAAGTTAGTTATTAACTATGAAGATAAGCCTAGTAAATATACTAATTTATTTCAAGATAAATTGACTACTCAGGAAATCTCTATTTCTGGCCGCTATCTTGGTATTTATAAAAACTTTATATTTATTCAGACAGTTGATAAAATTGAAAGATATGAATGTAATTATGTAATAGAGATTAAATCTAATAGTGGTGCAAATATTCCATTTGATTGTAGCCAAAACGATAAATCTTTAAAGGATATATATAAGAAAAATCCAAATACTGGGTATACTCTGTTATTATCTACATTTGTTGTAGGCTTTATGCTTGTAACTAGCCTCGCAGGTCTCGCAGGCATGTTTATAACCGAGTAAACTGATAGCAATATGAGAACTACTTTAATATTAATTATCACTTATCTTTTTGGAGATGCCGTAAATCCATACTATTTATTTCCTTTATTATATGCTCTTTCATTTTTAGGTGTTTATATTTATTGGAAAAAGAAGAGAAAAAAAAATTAAATCAATATGCTTTCAAGATTATTTCTCATTAAAAATAAAAAATGCTGCGGAAATGGTTGCTTAATGTGTCCGTATGAGCCAAAACATCTAAAGGGATCAACTGAAATTAGACAAGAAGTGCTAAAGCTTTTATCTGAAGAAGAATTAAATATAGTTATGGAGAATGACAATGATAATGATTTTTAATTTTTCTATTTCTAATATCTATTAATTTATTTTTCATAAGAACCTCTTATTCTTTTCTTAAACAAAGTTACTATTCTTTATATATATTAAATGAGAACCAGGTCACATTTTTAATTAAATCTTTGTATATTTCTTTATGCGTTACGTACTACTTATAATATTAGTGATACTTGGGTATTGGTTCTATAGAAGGAAATATCTATTAAAGAGTATCTTTGAAACTATCAAAATAAATCCGATGATTAGAAGATTCTTAACAAGACTTTTATCATTACTACTATTTAGAAGATTTAGATAAAAGATGACTGTTCTTGAAACATTAAAAAAATGGGTAGATGTAGAGTTGAGCTTTACAAAAAGAGATATTGTATTATTAAATGATAATTACAAAAATATAATACTATACTATTTTTTTGGTTCATGCGATTTGTGTGCACAAGCCATGGATTTAGATGATAATAATTTTAAAAGTTTATATACAGATGTTATAACCTACATTGGAATTTCTAATAGCGATATTAATAATGTATTTGAAGTATGGATGTTAGATAAATTTTCTGATAAAGAATTATTTATTATTAAGCATGGAGCCCGCTGTTTTAGAGAATTTGAAAAAAATCCAGATGGTGTAGGTGGACTCCGTGTTTGCTTTTCAAAATTTTCAAAAAATAAAAAATAAGACCATTAATATTCTATAAAGCAAAACTACTTTCCATCAATTTTTTTCTTAAAATGCTCCATAGTTTTCATTTTAATTGGTAGTTTTTTAGAATCATCTACTTGATTATTAGATGGGTTGTTTTTGCTAATTATAGGATCAACGTTATTCTTTTCAGATGTAACCTTTCTAGTTAAGAAGAATTCTTCATCTCCTACCTTTAAACCAAGTTTAGCACTTCCTTTAGGTTGTTTTTCATTATAAGTCCTAAGGCTATACCAGGTCCTATCTTTACCTTCTCCAACCCATACAATTGGCTGTGCGTATGTATCATTACAGTATACATCTGTATTTGAAGTATACTTACAATCTAATTTTGCTAAAGCAATATTATCTTTGACATATTGATCTGTATTTTCATTCCAAAAATCACCGGCATCCCAAGTTCCTTTCCACTCCTTAGTTCTTGTATATGCATATCTAGCTTCTCTATCCTTAGGTTCTGATTTCCAAAACATAACATATTTACCATCTTCNGTAAANTCAATATTCATNCTAGTAGTACCAGCNGCAACNCCAGCTTTTACAGTTTTCTTCCANCCCCANTTACCTANATAGTCTTCTTTATTCCAAGTTGTTTTATTAACNCTATCTTGNCANCNAGNAAATATA
Organism: Fidelibacterota bacterium; assembly: GCA_002703645.1. GTDB lineage: Bacteria > Fidelibacterota > Marinisomatia > SCGC-AAA003-L08 > D37C17 > TMED161. The sequence continues at coordinate 3,758 of NZUX01000044.1, forward strand.
AAGAATAGAAAAAATNAAAAATAAATATTTACATACAATCATTTTATAACCATCAATTTATAATTATAGCCAACCAAANAANCTTTTAAAAAGGCCTCGTTTTTCTTTCTTGTCAGAAGCGCATGGCTTTTCACAATTTGAAGATGAAGCACATGGTTTTGTAGATTTCCCATCACCTGTTTCACTATAAGCTGAAACTTTATATTTTGGATCTCCAGCAAATAAATTCAGTATTTTATTTCCATCTGTTTTTGATTCATCATAACTAACTGTCATCATACTTTTCTCAAAACTAACATCACATGACTGAACACCTTCTATTAGATTNACTTGGGCCTTAAGCTTATTTACGCAGCTAACTCCACACATCATTCCATCTACTTTAAATGATGTCGTCCCTGCAATCAACATAGAACTAATACATAAAAATATTATTTTTTTCATTTTAACTCCTTTACTTATAAAATCTGTTTAAACTTATTTAAAGAAAGTGGCTTACTAAAGAANAACCCTTGGAATTTATCGCAAGAATGCGAACCTAGCAAGTCAAATTCTGTTTTCGTCTCTACCCCTTCAGCTAAAACATTCATATTAAGATCGTGACCCATTTTTATTATACCTTTTGCAATTTTTAGCTTTTCATTATCCCTATCAATACCTGTAATGAATGATTTATCGATCTTAATTGTATCGACAGGTAAATTTTTTAAATAATTAAACGATGAATATCCTGTCCCAAAATCATCGATAGANAGATAAACACCTAAATCTTTAATTTTGTTTAATATTTCTAATGATAAGTTTTCGTTATCTATCATCATTCTCTCAGTTAATTCAATTTCTAAATTGGCTGGTGGAAGCCCAGTTTCATCTAAAGCATACTTTATTTCATTAACAATACTTTCCTTGTTTAATTCTTTTGCAGATAAATTAATTGAACCTATTAGATTCTCTGAACCCAAATCAATCATTTTTTTTGTTTCTAAACAAACATGCTGAATGATAAAACTTCCAATCTCACATATTTGGTTTGATTTTTCAGCTATTGGAATAAAAGTGGAAGGATTAATTAATCCTTTCTCTGGATGATTCCAGCGAATTAATGCCTCAAATCCAAATAGGTTATGAGAAGAATCAAATTTAGGCTGATAGTGTACTTCCCATTGTTTATCTGAGATTGCTTTTCTTAGACTTACCTCAATACCAAATTGATTCATTAGTTTTTGCTTAAATTCATGCTTATAAAATTCAATATTATTTTTNCCATTATTTTTAACATGATTCATTGCAATTTCAGAATTTCTTACAAGTTGATTTAGATTATTATTACCAGAAAAAATGCTAACACCAATACTTGAATTAATTGAAAAAACATTATTATTAATAGAGATAGGCTNTTTAATAATNTTTGCAATCTNTTGAACTCTTTCCTTATTATATTTATTATCNGCTTTAGCTTTAAGAATAAGATTAAATTTATCCCCACCCCAATAACTNACAACTTCATTATTATTGATAGATTCTGANAATCTTTTAGCTATTACCTCAATAATTTTATTACCGATATCATATCCATGNGTATCAATGATAAGCATAAAATCATCTAAATCTAAAAGAACAAATAAAATTGAATCATTTATTTTTTTTGCATCTTGAATCATACTAAGTGCACTATCAAAGAATGATGTTTTATTAGGTAATCCTGTAAGGTCATCAAATTTAGATTTTTTTTCAATCTGTTCAATTGCGTTAAATTTTTCTATAGCAAGAGTAAGTTGTTCTGCTGCAAAAGTTAGAATTTTTAAATCATCTTGATCAAAANTAATATCTTTACTATAACTTTGAATAGCTAGTACNCCTATAGTTTCATTGTTATGCAATTTNAAGGGAACCCCTAACCATGATTCTGGNACTGTACCNAATTTATCTAAACCGACAAGATTATTATATTGATCCTTATCTATTAATAATGGTTCTGATGACTTTATTATAATTGAGGTAAGNCCTTTACCTANCTCTATAGAATTCTCAGGTATAGAATCGTTTATATCAACATAATATGGNAAAGAAATCAAATTAGTTTCTTTATTTAAAGTTGCTACAAATAGATTATTGGTATGTATTAATTCAGCAATAGANCTATGTATAACTTTATANAAATCTTCGANATTNTCCAAATCATGAGCTGATTTAGAGATATTAAACATNCTCTCTTTAAGCTGTTTTAGGTAATCAATATTTAGANGATTAGACATTTCATTATAATCCTTTCAACATATTAAAAAACAATCATTAAAATGGAAAGAAATTGGTTTTAACAATATGTAACTATNAAAAAATAAAATTATTTTTTAGGAAATTTATCTCTATAATCTGTTTTTTTCTTAGTTGCGCCCCANGTTGTTCTTCTTTCTATTGATGCNATTAAATNACTTAGATACATAACTACTGCAATAATTTGAAGATAATAGCTNTTTAGTTCTAANCCTGCACCAAAAATTAAAATACATACTATAGTATTTAATAGCATACGAAATGTTTCAAGATACAATGCTCTCATTAATTCGTTCCTTTTTGTTATTAAAGTATATAATAAAATTATTACAAATTATCTATATTTTAGCATCAATTTATCACCCTTAAAAAAATAAATGGAGTACGTATGAGTGGATACTATAGATTTCCGACAATTAATAACTCAAAAATTGTATTTGTAGCTGATGATGATCTATGGGTTGTCAAACTTGATGATTCAAAAGCTTATAGACTAACAACAAACCTAAGTGAAGTATCTTCTCCTTTATTTTCACCAGATGGGAAATGGATTGCATATATTGGGACAGAAGATGGGAATAGTGAAGTATACATTATGTCAGAAAAAGGTGGCCCATCAACTAGGTTAACATACGATGGGGCATTCGCAAGTAAAATATGTGCATGGCATAATGATGATATAATTTTTGCAACAGATTTATCCCAGCCATTTGGACGAGTTTCTAATTTAGCTAAAATAAATAAAAAAGGGGGTCCCACTACTGTTCTAGATTATGGTATATCAAGTAATATTAGCTTTGGAAATCCAGGTGTAATACTTGGCAGAAATACTGCCGATCCAGCAAGATGGAAAAGATATAAAGGTGGTACTGCTGGAGAATTATGGATTAGTAATGATAATAAAATGAATTTCAAAAAATTGATAACATTAAAAGGTAATATGGCATGTCCCATGTGGATTAATCAGCGTATTTATTTTCTTGCTGATCATGATGGAATTTCTAATATCTATTCATGCTTAAAATCTGGAAGAAGTCTTAAACAGCATACATATCATAAAAATTATTATGCGCGAAATGCAACAACTGATGGGAATAATATAGTTTATCACTGTGGGGCAGATATATATTGTTTTGATATAGATAATAATCATACATCTAAAGTCGATATCGATTTTAACTCGTCAATGATTCAAAGAAGTAGAAAATTCATAAACCCTGAAAGCTATCTAGAAGATATATCTATTAATAATGATGGAAGTATGGTTTCTTTCTCATCAAGAGGAAAAGCATTTTGCATGGGAAATTGGAATGGCCCTGTATATGAGCAAGGTAAATCTGATGGAGTACGCTATCAAAAGCCTAGATTTCTTAATGATAATAAAAAAATAGTTATGGTAAGTGATGATTCTGGTAATGAACGTTTAGAAATTCACTTTATTAAAGGTAAGAAAAAATCTAAAGTATTAGACTTAGATATTGGACGTCCATATGATATGAAAATATCTCCAATAAAAGATCAAATAGCCATATCAAATCATAGAAATGAGCTATTGCTAATCGATTTAAAGAAAAATACTATGTATAAGATAGATAGAAGCAAGTTTTCTGTCATTGGATCAAGCTTCAATTGGTCTCCAGATGGACGATATATAGCATATTCATGCTCTCTCAATTCAAGAGTTAATGGAATAAAAATTCACGATTTAGAGAGTAAAAAATCTCATAAAGTTTCAGACCCTATCCTTAATGATTTTAACCCAGTATTTGATCCATCAGGAAAATATTTAGCATTTTTATCTAATAGAGTTTTCAATCCAGTATACGATAACATGCATTTTGACTTAGGTTTTCCTAGAGGTGAAAAGCCTTATATTATTACTCTTAACAAAGAAACTCCTTCACCATTATATAAAACATCACCAAAGCCTATTAAAGATACAAAAAAGAAAGATGATAAGAAAAAAGATGAAGATTCTAAAATTAAAATAGATTTTAATGGGATAGAAAAAAGGATAATGGCAATACCTACAGAAGAGGGGCTATTTGAGAATATAGGGTTTATTAATAATAAATTATTCTATAATGTCTACCCAGATGAAGGTTCTTTTGGAGATATCCCATGGTATGACTTTAGCTCTTCTGATACTTCTACTATATTATTTTATGATCTTGATACAAATAAAGAAAAAATGTTCATGAGTAATGTATCCTCATTTACAACTATTCCTAGTATAGAGCGGATATTAATTAAATCAAAAAATGGTATAAGATTAATAGATGGAAATACAATTCCTTCTAAAGATGTAATTAGTAAATCTGAATATAATATATCATCTGGAAAAATTAATTTTAATAGAGCAAGAGTATCTATAGATCCAATAAGCGAATGGAAGCAAATGTATTCAGAAGCATGGCGCTTGCAGCGAGATTTTTTCTGGGTAAAGAATATGTCTGGAATAAATTGGAAAAAAATACATGAGAGATATTTTAAACTTATAAACCGAATACATACCCGAACAGAATTTTCAGATTTAGTATGGGAAATGCAAGGAGAGCTTGGCACATCTCATTGCTATGAGTTTGGAGGAGATTACAAGCCAAGGAGGCATTATCAAGTTGGTTTATTGGGAGCAGATTTAGAATATGATGAAAAAGGAAAAGCATATAAAATTATAAATCTTATCAAAGGCGATGTCTGGTCCGGTTATATCACATCTCCATTATTAAGACCTGGCCTAAATATTGAAGAAGGCATGCTAATTAAAACTATACAAGGAAATAAACTTAAAAAAACTGAATCTCCTAACAAATTACTCGTAAATCAGGTTAATAAAGATATCGAAATTAAAATATCAGACTCTAATGGTAAAAATGAAAGAGATATTGTTATAAAAACTATTCCAAGCGTAAGTCATATGCGATATAGAGATTGGGTTGAAAAAAATAGAGAATATGTTCATAAGAAAACAAAAAATAAAGTTGGATATGTACATATTCCAGATATGAGTCCATGGGGATACTCTGAATTTCATAGATATTGGTTATCTGAAATACAATATGATGCTCTAATTGTTGATGTTAGATTTAATGGTGGAGGACATGTATCTCAGCTTTTATTGGAGAAACTTGCTAGAAAAAGAATTGGTTATGATACAACTAGATGGATGGGAACTGAATCATATCCTGGAGATTCTGTTGCAGGACCAATTATAGCAATAACAAATGAATATGCTGGATCTGATGGTGATATTTTCAGTCATTCATTTAAATTAATGAAACTAGGAAAACTAATAGGGAAAAGAACTTGGGGCGGAGTCATTGGGATATGGCCAAGGAATTTATTAGTAGATGGAACAATTACAACTCAACCAGAATTTTCATTCTGGTTTAAAGATGTAGGCTGGGAAGTTGAAAACTATGGAACGAATGTTGATATTGAGGTAGATATCACACCCAAAGACTATGCAAAAGGTATTGATACTCAACTTGATAGAGGCATAAAAGAAATACTAAATGATTTAAAGAAGAATCCAGTTATTATGCCAAAGCTTGATAATAAACCAAAACTAGGAAAATAAAACTAATCTAAAATCAAGCCAACTAGAACAAGTATATCAAGTACATTGATAAGCTGATCATTATTTAAATCGGACAGTAAAGATTGACAATCGTCTGGTTCAATAAAATCTAACGCAAAATTAACCATAAGAGTAACATCTAATACGTTTAACTGATTATCTTGATTTAAATCTCCTAAAGACCAGCCTGCGCATAAATCCTCAGATACAATCAATGATATTGGAATGATTATGTTAGAGTTTTCATAGTCATTCGTCTCTACTGATAGATCATAGCTATAGCTACCAGCTAATAAATCTTGGGTATTAATATCTAAGAAGATTTCAGAAACATCTCCTGGTGCAACAACTCCTTCTAATGGAGATACTTCTACCCAAGATGGCATTTTATAAATTAATATTGAATGTTGATCCTCAGCTACAGAAGAATTATAATTAACTAATATCGCTTCAGTCCCACTAGCATTTTGTATACCAATTGTAGCAGAATTTGTGAGACCCTGCATATTTCTATAATTCAACTTAATATCTCCAGATGGATATAAAACAATCTGAAAATCATAGATGCTACCTTCAAAGTTTGTAGGCCAATGCTGAACATTATCAAACCAAATTACAGCTCTTTCTGAATTCACATTATAATAAACATAACCTTGCCCAGTACTACCATCATTAACTGGGTTTAAGTCATCCCAAAATCCAAAAATAGCAGGTCTAGGTGCATTTGAATCTGGAATTGCCGTATTATCCCATGCCGTATTATCATCACCAAATCCAACCCATCCATTAGGGTTAACAATCAGAGAGGAATAAAAAGAGTTATAAAATGGAAAATCAAAACCTAAATCAACACTCTGATTAGATGCATAATCATTATGAGTAAATGGTACAAGAGTAGATTCAGATGCAATGTCAATCCAGTCATAATCAAGGTTGCCATTTATTGAGCTTTTCCAAGAATACCCTTCTGTATCAATACTATACTCCAAGTCTGTTTCTCCAATGTTTGCAATTACAAATACTTCCTGCATATTAATTCCTGAAGCTAACTCAAGTTCAAATGATTCAATATCTACATAAGCTTCTGGATTGTACAATAAATTAAATAACGATTGATAAGCATTTACTCTTCCATAGCCAGTTTGATTATCATAACCCAAACTTCCTATATCATCAGAACTCTGTTGCATAATTAATCTAACATCATATGCAGAAATATTATTTGATTCAGCTTTAATTAACCCAGCAATTCCAGCTGCATGTGGACAGGCAGATGATGTTCCATTAAATGTAGATGTATATCCGCCACTCATTGTTGTAGTATGAATTCTAACTCCTGGAGCAACAAAATCAAGATCAGAACCATAATTACTGCCCCAATAATTTTCGCCATCACAAGAAGAAGGACTTTTCCTTTCATTGCAAGGTGATAAAGAGCCTACGGATATAGAATTATCATATCTTGAGGGGTAACTTAAAGTCCCAGAATTATCATTTCCACTTGCCGAAATAACAACTGTTCCATTTTCAGTAGCATAATTAATTACACTTTCAGTATAGCTAACATAACCTCCACCACCTAAACTCATACTAACAACATCTGCTCCATTATCAGAGGCCCATTGAATTCCATTTGCTATTCCAGTATCATCACCATAACCTTGACTATCTAAAACTTTTACAGGCATAATATTACAATCCCAACATACTCCAGCAATACCAGATGAATTATTTCCTTTTGCTGCTGCAATACCAGCGCAAGAAGTTCCATGGCCTTGGTCATCTGCTGCATTATAATTATTACTTATAAAATTAAATCCTTGAACTAATCTACCAAAAAACTCTGAATGTTCAGAAACACCCGTATCTAAAATTGCAATTGTAGAACTAGCATTACCAGTAGATATATCCCACGCATCATTAGTATCTGTATCACAATCAGGAGTGCCTACATATGAGCCACTATAGCTAACTGCTTGTCCTGTATTATTATGCCCCCATTGGTCTGAATAGTATTGGTCATTAGGGTCTATATACATTTCTTTCATATAACTAGGCTCTACTAATTCAATGAATGAATCTAAAGACAAAGTTCTTTCTAATTGATTAAAATCAATTACATTTTTATACTCAACTTTATAATATTGATGAAGTTCAAAATTATAATGCTGTTCTGAAAATAAATTATAATGAACAAATAGAGGGTTTAGATTTATAGCCCCAGATTTTATTAATACCGTATTGATTTCCAACTCATCATTAATATTAATTGGCTCTTCATATCCAATTAGTGGTGCAATATCTTTATTAATTTTAATAACTATAACTTTAGAATTTATTTTATATCCATTATAATCAACCCATTCTATAGCAAATGAAAATGTTAAAAGAATAGATAGTATGAATTTACTTAGCATATTTTTCTCCTGGTTTATATGAGTCTTCTAAATTGTTTAAAATTTCTTCTTTTTCAAACCATACATTTTTCAATTTACGATTTGCAAATAACTTTGATTGATCCGAATAATGCGGTGAATCTTCTTTTGTCGTGGCTGCTCCATATTGATGTACACTTTGAGATGAAACTTTTCCATACTTATCCCAAGATACAAACAAAATATAAGAATCGCCTGCAAAGGCTTCTAATTCACCACTATTTTTTAAATTGCCATAAATAGAATGCATAATATCCGGACCGCCACCAAGACCAAAATTATTTTCACCTCTAATCATTCTATTTACATTTTCCCAAGAAACATCTATCTCTCCATATTTTTTCTTAAGGAGTTTAGCAGCATCTACAAAATGTTCTACAAGACGGTTCTCAGAAATTTTTTCATAATAATCTTTCAAATATGGTTTGGTTGATAAAATTGCTAAAGCAGCACCTTTATTATCTGGATCCGTATTAAGATCCCAATCCTTTAAGACTTCTATAGCTTCATTAATCGTGGGATCATTCACTGGAAGGTCTGCATCTAAAATCTCATCTACATACTGCGCAATAGCTGAATTAACTGAGTATTTCATATCATATTTATAATTAAATATATCATCTTTAGAAATAACTTTATCAGAGCCGAACATTTCTAGAGACCTTAAAGCTCTATTAGTCATATATTCTTCGATACCTAATGTTTTAGGGAAAAGTGATTTATCTGGATTATCAGTCCCATCTGTTGTACTAAAAGGCGTACTATTACAGTTTTGTAAAAATCCTGATTCAGGATTATATAGCTTAGGAAGATACTCATAGTCCTCTAGCTCTGTCCATAAAGATTGAGATAAATCTCCAGGCAGATAATCTTTCCAATCAAATTTAGGATCCCTCTTTGGAAATGCCGCATTATAAATATAAAATATATCACCGGTATTATCTGCATACATACAATTTAACGATGGAATATAACGTAGTTTAATTGCATCTTCCCATTGGCTGAAATCCTGAGCCTTGTTCATTTGAAACCATTGTTCAATTTGTCTAATTTCATCCATCGCTGCATATCTAATGGCATATACTCCATGCTTTAGATCTAGCACCGGACCATGTAATGACCAGCGAATTTCTTTATTAAACTTAATATTAAATAATTTTAATAATTTGACATTCATTGGAGAATCATAAGTTTCAAAATCAACCCACTCTCCATCAAATAAATACTGAGAATCATTATCTGGATTTATTTTTAATTCATATATATCAATTAAATCTGGAGCATTTAATGTATGAGCCCAGCCTAAATAATCATTATGGCCTAAAAACACAACAGGCGACCCCGGAAGCGTCCCTCCTACCATATTCCAACCTTCTTCACTGTGCAAATGTACTTCATACCAAGCAATGGGACCGTTCCAAGGCTGATGCGCATTAATTAATAAATACGTATCTTCATCTTCGGTCCTTTTAGGAGATACTGCAAACGAATTAGAACCCATAGGAGCAGAATCTCTCCATATTGTTTCTGGTAATTCAGGTTTATCTTTTTCTTTTCTAGAACTATATAATAAATCAAAATAGTAATCTAGACCATAAAGGAATTGAGTCCTAAAAACAAATCCAGAGACTATATCATGCTCTGTTACGGGGAAGAGTCCTTTGACTAATTCATCTTGATGCAAAGATGCATAATAATTAAGTCCATCAACATAAGCTTCCAATACACCCTTTACATCATCACTAATTAAATCTTCATATTTATTTTCAACATTTTCTCTTACTCGAAGAAGATTGGTCATATAATCAACACCAATCATCTTTCTACCATATACTGACGATAATTTCCCTCTTGTTTGAAGAATTACATCTTGAATAGTTTTAAAATCATCTTCAGAATGTGCAAATGCAAATCCAAACGCCACATCTTCATCTTTTACTCCATATATATGAGGAACCCCCCAAGTATCTCTATGAATTGTAACATCATACTGCTCTCCCAAGCTTTCATAGTTAGAAGGGTTAAATGCTAGAGCTATATTTAGTAATAATATTAAGACCATATTATATAAAATGGTTTCCTTTGAAATTTTTGTTATAAACATAAAAATAAATTATAAATCTAAGAAAAGAATATTTATAACAAATTGTAACCTATTTTAACGATTTATTACTGATCTATTTTTAAGAATTATAAATATTCCATAGATACATAATGCACCTCCTATAGCTGTATTAAAGCTAATAAATTCATTAAATAAGAAAAATGCAATAAAGGATGCAATAATAGGCTCACCTAATGGTATGGTACTAATTATAGTTGGGGTAGTGAATTTAACGCAGTAATAAAAAATATTATGTCCTAAGATTGTTGGTATAAGAGCTAGGAAAACAAATCCTAAAATTTCAGTATTTTGAGTAACAATAAATGACTTAGTATAAAAACTTCCGATAATAAATATTGTTAATGCCGCAATACCATAAAGCATCCTTGTATATTCTATTGTTCCTTCAGTATCTCTTACCTTTTCAGAAATTAAAAATGCTAATCCTATTGCCAGAGAACAGAAAATAGCATAAATATTTCCAAGAGTAAATTTTGATGATAAGTCAAATCCATTTATTAAAACTATAAATATACCTACTAGAGAAATTATCATACCTAAATAAACCATCTTTTTGTATCGTCTTTTGAATATTAAGAATTCAATCATTAAAGTAAAAAAAGGTGCCAAGGTACCTAAAAATGTAGCATTTGCAATAGTAGTAATTTTTACAGCTTCAAAAAATAATATAAAATGAATTCCAAGTAACACTCCAGCTATAGATGTCTTAATTTTATTAGAGCTTGAAAGGCTTTTCATATTTTTATAATAAATAACTGAATAACACCATAAGAAAAATGATGCTAACAACATTCTCCAAAAAGCAACTATGGTACCTGAAGAAGATAAACTTTTGGCAACAATGGGAGATGCGCTAATTGATAGTAAACCTAAAAACAATAAAGGAATAATTCTAGATTGATTCATAAAATTAATTTAGAATCATATTGACAAGTAAGATAACGTCCTGAATATTAATTTGTTCATCATTATTTAAATCACTTGACCAAAATTGAGATGTAGTTGGGTCAAGATAGCCCATTATTATATTGACAATAGCAACGACATCAAGAACATCAATAGAGCTGTCATCATTAACATCACCTAGCCCCATTGCTCCATAACCTATATCACATTGCCAATCAGATTCACCGCAATCATTTATTGCTTCAATACAATAATTATGCTCATATCCAATATCAATATAATAATCTAAATATTCTAATTCATCATTTCCGATACCAAGCCAAACGCCATCTCTATAAATCTTATATGAAGAGACATCTTCAGATGCGCTCCATATCACAGATACATAATCATTAAATAGTCCATCAGAAGCATCTACAAAATCAACAGTATCTGGAGCTGATTTCCTATAACCAGTATTACATGATAATTCAGACTCTCCACACTCTCCAACTGAGACTACACAGTACTCATGTACAATACCTGCAGATGCACTATAATCAGAAAAATTAAAATTATCTGTAGAAAACTGATTAATCAACTCTTGATCTCTATATAAGTTATACCCTAATACATCATCATTATCTTCTGGGCTTTCCCATGATATATCGATATGGTCACAATAATTCCCATCAGATGAAGCTACATTAACCGGGGCATCTGATGATAGACAAGTATAAAAAAATTGAACCGTAACCTGATCAATTACATAATTATCATTAGAGCCAACCATTGGCATCAACATTCCTTCACTCCATATTTCAGGGACAACGTAAATATTATCGGTATATTGTTCACTTAGTAAATAATCTTGTGAAAAATAACCACTTTCTTCTCTCATCCCCATATAAGTATCTGACCATAATGGGAGATCGTCGCACTGAGCTCCTCTTACTGTTACGCGAATCTCATTTACATAGGAATGAATAGGAGGGTCAAATGCCCACCAAGCTTCTCCCCAATAATCAAATGGATTATACCATGAATCCCAACCAAGCTTAACACAATCAGAGGCTCCATCTACACAGTCACATGTATATGAAATCGCCTCATCTTCAGTATATGTCCCCTGCGTATTACCGCCCTGTTTAACTTCTACCCAATACTGTCTTGAATTATTAGGGAGAGTATAAGGTTGTTTTAAAATATGATAATTATCTAATGATAAAATATCCTCTAATCTATTAAACTCTTGAGTTGGGAAAACTCTATGATAAGTTGCAGGACCTATATTTAAATCTAAATCAGGAATATTAGAATTAACAATATTGTAAAGACTATCATTTGCTAAATCAAGCTGGACTAAAATAAGCTCATCATATTGATTATTGATATTGATTAAAGATTCAATCGCACCTGCCTGCTTAAAAGGTCTATCAATAATATCTTTAGCATCTGAGCTAAAACAAAAAGATAATAATATAAATAATAGTTTAGCCATAGATTAATTTAATTAAATGAAAGTTTTATTAAAAATTCTTTAGTTTCATTTGATTGAATTGTAGAATTTATATTAACTACATTATCTACATCAAAATAAAAGTCAATCATCTCATCACTATCATAAACTTCTATTTCTCCATTAATTATATCACTAAAAGAATCAAATATCAAATATTCATGCATATCAATCCTAATTTCTAATTCTCCTTGAGCATTTGATTCCACTATGAAAGAAAATTCATTCATTTGACAACGTGAATAACAAGTTTCTGTAAATTCATTTCCAAATGGAGTGTCCCAATCTAAATAATGAAAATATACTTTAATCCAATTAGTTCCAAAAACAGGTAGCTCAGGAATATCATTAGAATCATAATCATCTAAGCAATTATCTGAAAATATTATATCAGCTTGATCTACGATAAAACCTAAGTTCCATGGATTAACTGCTGCAGTAATATTTATATTACTACTTTCAGGTATGGACTCTCCAGGTCCATTACAAACCCCACATGCATCAAGTTCAGAAGAACCATTACAAACACCAGCACAATCTTCTTCTGCAGAACCACCACACTGTCCCGCACAGTCTGAAATTGCATCTTCCCCATCTTCACATAAACAACCTCCATCTGGGTACCAACAGCTATCTTCATCTGTCCCATCTGGATTATAATTACACGAATCTGGATAAGGACAGCCTGATGTGTCTACTGATTCTGAACATGCTCCAATGAATAATATCAGTAGCAAGAAAGAAATTATATATTTTAAATTATGTGTATCCATATACTCTGTTTATATTTAA
>NZUX01000045.1 GCA_002703645.1 Fidelibacterota bacterium
GTCATTAATTAATCTCCCTTCTTAATTTTGATTTTGGAATTCCTAGCATAGCTCTATACTTTGACACTGTCCTTCTTGCAATAATATAACCTTCTTCAACTAATAAATCAGTAACCATCTGATCATCAATTGGATTTAATTTGTTTTCCTCTTCAATCAATTCTTTAATTCTTTTTTTAACAGTAGTATTTGATACTTCTTCACCAGATATAGTCTGAATAGCTTCTGAAAAAAAATCTTTAATTTCGAAAATGCCCCATGGAAGTTGAACGTACTTACTATTAGTTGCTCGACTAACAGTTGAAATATCAAGATTTAACTCTTTTGCAATATCTTTTAAAACCATAGGAATGAGCTCTTGCTTATCGTTCTGAAAAATATTTTTTTGCTGACTTATAATCTCGCTCATCACTCGAATCATTGTATCTTTTCTCTGATTAATTGCATCAATAAACCAGTCGGCTGATTGTAATTTATTTTTAATAAAAGCTGTTGTAGNTTTATCAANACNCTTATCNTNAAGCATAGATTTATAATCNTTATTTANTCGNAGTTCATAGATACTATTATCATTCATATGAACAACCCATTCANCTNCCCTTTTTTCAACAATTATATCAGGGATNATAAACTCTTTATCTCCNGTNAAAATACCATCTCCNGGCTTTGGGTTTAATCGTTTAATAATTTCATTTGCNAAATCTAAATCATTTAAACTNCAATNAAGNTTTTCACATATTTTCTCAAACCTTTTATTNGAAAAATCTTCAAANNAATTTGATATCACATTAAATGCTAATGGANTTATATNTTTATCTATNTGAANCAACATACATTCTCTTAAATTTCTAGATGCGATTCCTTTTGGCTCTAAACTTTGAATAATCTTAAGCATCGCCAAAACNTCTNCTTCATTTATTCTTAATCGNTCTGCAACCAAAATTGGTTCAATTTTAAAATATCCATCATCATCAAGATTTCCTATAATCTCATTAGCAATATGCATTTTTTCTTCTGGAATATTAATATCAAGAAGCTGTTCTTTTATTTTTTCATCTAGAGTTTTAGGCGAAGTATGGTTACTAACCAAATAATCTNCGGAATGATCTCCTCTATCTAATTTAAGCTCAAATCTTTCACTATCAGAATCTAATTCATCCCATTCAAATTCTGATTCAGCAGAATCATCTAATNCTTCATNTTCACCATNATTTTCTTCTTCGACAATTTCAAGAGTAGGATTNTCTTCAAGTTCTTTNATTATTCTCTGTTCTAAAAGAGAATTATTAAGTTGCATAATATTAGCCTGAAGGACTTGCTGNGGAGTTAATTTTTGAATTTGAATTTGAGACTGTTGATTTTTGGGAGTCAATTAATTATTCTCCATTTTAAATTTATCNCCAAGATATAGTCGTCTAGCTTCNGGATTGTTACTAATTTCACTTGAAGTCCCTGAAAANAAAACCTTTCCATCATAAAGTAAATAAGATCTATCTGTTATTGATAAAGTTTCTCTTACATTATGATCAGTAATAAGNACNCCAATCCCTTTATCTTTAAGCNTTAATACTATATTTTGAATCTCTTCAACTGCAATAGGNTCAATGCCTGCATANGGCTCATCTAAAAGTATAAATTTAGGTTTTACAACNAAAGAACGGGCAATCTCNGTTCTTCTCCTTTCTCCTCCAGATAATGTCATCGCAATATTTTTACGTATATGGGTAATTGAGAATTCATCCAATAGCTCCTCTAATCTATTTTTCTGGTCTACTTTTGATAAATGGGTCATTTCTAAAGCTAATCGAAGATTATCCTCAACAGTCAGTTTAGTAAAAACAGANGCTTCTTGNGCGAGATAACCAACNCCAGCTTGCGCTCTTTGATACATTGGCATATTAGTAATAATAGNATTATCCATCATAACTTCACCAGCAGATGGAGATATCATACCTGTTATCATATAAAATGTTGTTGTTTTTCCAGCCCCATTGGGTCCAAGNAGCCCAACAATTTCTCCTTGTTTTATATTAATTGACACACCCTTAACAACNGGNGTTCTTTTNTATTCTTTGATTAAATTATTAGTTTCCAGCTTAATCATTNTTACGCTCTTTGACAATTCCAAATGGCTTAAATATTTTACTATGCGTGAGGTCTATATCAGATTCAAANCCAATACCATACATAGTATCTTTNAATGAATTTGTAAACATTACAGANTCATCAGAGGTCACTAGCTTATATTGATTATTCCAATATATTNTATTTGATAAAAGAGTATANCCACTATCCGATACAACNTTAACATTNCCAAAAGCTTTAAGATTATTGGTAAAACTTTCTACNATAGCTGAATCTGAGTAAAGAGTNCTAATATGCTCNCCACTNTCATTAAAAAAGTTTGANATAACATCTCCAATNAAAACAGCATCNTCACCCTCATCTTTAAANAANGTATTTGCTGTTGCATATATTACNTTATTATGNTCTTGATAAATTTTAATTTTAGGTTCTGATATTTCATTATCATAAATAGCATCACCAAGCATTTCAAGACTATTAGTTTCTCGGCTACATGCAATCGCAATAAATCCAATTAAGAGTTTTATATTAAGCTTTATATATTTGTTTATGCATCTTATCATATATTTTATCATATATACCCTGCTTATGAAGAATAAGCTCTACAACTTCTCTAAAGGCTCCATAGCCACCTTTTTTAGTAGTAANAAAATCTGCTACAGATAANACTTTTTCATGAGCNCCAGGNACNGTACANGGAAANCCNACNTTACTAAGTATNGGTATNTCAATAAGCCCATCTCCAATNTAAGCTACNTCTTTATCACTAAGNTTATATATATCCAATATTTCTTTATANGAATCTANTTTATTTAATTTTCCTTGATANCAATGCTTTATACCCATTTCGCTNGCTCTTCTTGANGTNCANAGTGAAAATCTTCCNGATATTAAAGCNATAGGNATATTTGCCAATCTTGCATAAGCAGCACCAGCNCCATCTTCTACGCTAAANCGTTTAAATTCNGTNCCATCTGANCCAAGNCTTATTGTNCCATCTGTTAAAACACCATCNACATCTGAAATAATAATTTTAATATTTTGTATNGCTTTTAAATTCAACTTATTCTTNNTCTCTATATTTCACAGATGCAGNAATNAAATCTCTAAATAGGGGGTGNACATTAACNACTGTACTCTTTANCTCTGGATGAAATTGNACTCCTACAAACCATGGATGACTAGGAAACTCAATCATTTCTACAAGTTTTAACTTTTCATTTACACCAGATATTTTAAGACCNGCNTTTNCCATCTGNCTTNTATACTTATTATTAAATTCATAACGATGACGATGNCTNTCATTAANTAATTTCTTTTTATAGGCTTTTGAAGCATTNGTACCAGNCANAATATTNCATTTATATGAACCNAACCTCATGCTTGCNCCCTTATGTTTAACATTTTTCTGNGAGCGCATAAGATCAATAACTGGGTATTTTGTTCTTTTATTAAANTCAGTNCTATTCGCAGCTCTCATATTACATTCATGNCGAGCATANTCAATAACAGCNCATTGCATACCTANGCATATNCCAAAAAATGGAATNTTATTTTCTCTAGCATACCTTGAAGACATTATTTTTCCTTCNATNCCNCTATCGCCAAATCCNCCTGGTATTAATATNCCATGTATATCTCTAAATACAACATTGGGATTATCATTAATTTCTAATTCTTCTGTGTCNACCCATCTAACATTAACATTAGTATTATTNTNAACNCCTGAATGNATGAAAGCTTCAAGTATACTTTTATAGGCATCATGCAANCCATTATATTTTCCACAAATAGCTATATTTACTTTACCATGAGGATTTTTAAATCTATCAATAAAATTTTCTANATACTTAACATTGGAATGCTTTGATGTNGNTTTTATTTTTAATCNTTTNATAATTTCNTTATCAAAACCATCTTTATGAAGAATNANTGGTATCTCATATATACTATCTACATCTGGTGATTCAAAAACATGNTTGGTTTTAATATTACAAAATAGTCCAATTTTTTTCTTTAAAGNCATATTTAAATGATGATTTTCTTCAGTTCTNCAAACAAGCATATCTGGNTCAATACCAATCTCTCTCAGNCTCATAACNCTATGCTGAGTTGGCTTTGTTTTCATCTCACCNGCNGCTTTAATATATGGTANTANAGTTGNATGAATAACCAGNGAATTATCTTTTCCTTCTTCNAGAATCATCTGNCTAATAGCTTCATAAAATGGNTGNCCCTCAATATCTCCNACTGTACCACCNACTTCAGTAATCACTACATCNTATTTCTTCCTTGGATTAACTTGCTTAATTCTTCTAATAATCTCATCAGTAATATGTGGAATCACCTGAATGGTTTCACCAAGATAATCACCTTGACGTTCTCTTTCTAATACATCCCAGTAAACNCTNCCTGAAGATGTAGTATTAAGNCGACTTAAAGAAACATCTATAAANCGNTCATAGTGCCCAAGATCAAGATCNGTTTCAGANCCATCATCTAAAACAAATACCTCCCCATGNTGATAAGGATTCATTGTCCCAGGNTCNACATTNAAATAGGGNTCTAATTTTTGTATAGTAACTTTTAACCCTAANGATTTAAGCAAATAACCAAGAGATGAGGCNACAATTCCNTTTCCTAGACCTGATAACACNCCTCCAAATACAAATATATATTTTGTGTTATTACTTTTTTTCATTTTTNACCTTATCTTTATTATGCTTAAGAGTNAAAGGCACTTGAAAATAAACACCATCAGTATCTGGAGCATTNTCAAGCNCACTATCTCTGCTAACTTTTGATTCAACAGAATCATCTCGTGTTTCGCTAAACTCATCAAGAACNTTTGAAAGTGGCTCTATATGAGNAGTGTCTTCGTTTTGAATTTCAGATACTAAATCAAGNATACCATTTATATCAGAAATATAGGAGTCAATCTCTTCTTCAGCTAATGTGATATTTGCTAATTCAGCTAACTTTAGGATATGATTTTTATCTATAATCATTAATTTTNAATAAAAACTGCTAAAATTTAAACTAATAAACTTAGATTTATAAATATATTTTACTACATTTTAAACTAAATGAGCAGCATAAGGTCAATATTAGAAAGTAATTNTGAGCATTGCAAGGTCCTTTTAAAGGCAGGCAATGTTGCAAAGAAGCAAAACATATCATGCTATCTTGTAGGTGGTTACGTGCGAGANGTNCTTTTAAAACGAGAAACAAAAGATATTGATATCATGGTAGAAGGTGATGCAATAAGCTACGCTCATAATCTATCAAAATCGCTTGGAGGCTTTCCAGTTGTTGAATTTAAAGATTTTGGAACAGCNAGNATTCCACTTGAAGGTTTCGAGATTGAAGTAGCTTCAGCAAGAAAAGAGAGCTACTCNAAAGAAAGCAGAAAGCCTNAAGTAACATTTACAACATTTAAAAATGACATGTCAAGAAGAGATTTTACTATTAATGCAATTGCAGCATCAATACTCCCTGACACATTTGGAGAGTTGCATGACCCTTTTGGCGGAATNAAAGATCTTGAAAANGGACTNATTATTACACCNCTTGANCCCGATACTACTTTTGACGATGACCCTCTAAGGATGCTTAGAGCCATTCGATTTGCTTCACAACTAAATTTTAAAATTGCTCCTAATATTATTGATAGCATTCAAAGAATAAAAGAGCGGATAGATATTATATCTTGGGAAAGAATTACAAATGAAATTATAAAAATATTAGAATCTGATAAACCTAGTATTGGGTTTTATCTTCTTCGAGATACTGGTCTTCTTAATATTTTATTACCAGAATTTTCTATTATGAGTGGTGTTGAAATTAAAAATAATATGGGNCATAAAGATGTATTCGTTCATACTCTACAAGTGATTGATAATTCAGCTAAATTAACAAAAAAAATGAAGATACGATTTGCTGCCCTCGTTCATGATATCGCTAAACCTCCAACTAAAAGATTTATCAATGGAAAAGGATGGAGCTACCATGGACATGAAGTTGTAGGTATAAGATTAATGCGTAAACTTTCAAAAAGGATGAAGCTTTCAAATGAGCTTACTGATTATCTATGTAAATTAATAAAACTTCATTTACGCCCAATATCACTTGCAAAATCAGGNGTCACNGATAGTGCTATTAGAAGATTAATGGTAGAAGCTGGAGATGATATCGATGATNTNATGATTNTATGTAGAGCTGATGTCACNACAAAAAATCCTAATAAAGTAAATAAATACATGAATAACTTTAAAAAAGTTGAAGAGCTTGTAAAAGATGTCAAATTAAGAGATGAGCTTCGATCTTTTCAATCACCAGTTAGGGGTGATNTTATTATGAAAGAATTTAATTTATCGCCCAATGAAAGAATCAAAGATGGAATACTCATTGGTAAAATTAAAAAGAAAATTGAAAATGCAATACTTGATGGGGTTATTGANAATAATTATGATGCTGCATATAAATATATGCTAACAATCAAGCCANCAGACTTCGANTAACTACTTTCTTGTTTTTGTTTTTGTTTTTTTATATTTTGCTTTAGAGNTANTTTTATTATCTAAATCNANTTTATTCTTTCGAACTTTTTTCTCTTTCTGNTTATCTATCAATGGACTATTTATTGATTTCGANAATTTATAAAGTTTTACTGATTTAATCTTATCTAGCCTATCTATAGAACCATCCTTATTTAAATCACCCTTTTTCCCAATCATATTATTAGAATTTAAAATCACTTTTTTAAATTGTGGTCTATATCTCTTGTAATTCTTTTTTACAATTCGTGAAAAATATTTTCTCCAGAATTGAGAGTTATCTATTTCTTTATAGGTATCATAACCAAGCCTATCATAAACAGGCGGCTCACCAGTCATTAAATCAATAATTGTTCCATCTTGGAGAGTTCCTTCTATAATGCACCACTGATAACTTCGGGGAGTGTTCGGTGAAAACATATTCCATCTTTGAATCATTCTAGTCTGCTTACTAATACCATTTAAATATGCATTATATTTAAATGGCTTATATCCATTATCCTTTAGCCAGTCTCTAAAACCATCATTTTTTGTAAATGCATATTGAACAGAAGCTATAATGAGAATAAAAACAATTATGGTTTTTGCTGACTCTGTAATAGCTATTATAAATTTATCTAGTGGTCTTATAGACACAACCTCACTTATTAAGCTATCATCAGAATGTTTTTTTGATATATCACATGCACTATAACCAAAAAACTTACTAATAGATGTTCTATTTCTTGAGAACATATCATATTTAAATCCAGATACATATGATATCCCTGGAACTCTAAGTATCCATGCAATTAAAAATCCAAATGGAAGAGATTCAATAATTTTTGAAAAACCTAAATGGCGAGTATAAATTTGATTAGAATCTTGATCCCATACAATAATAGTGCTATCTATTAGATTATCAATAGAATTTGGCTTAGGCTGATCCCAATCTTTTCCAGCCCATGTTAGATTATTAAACAAATCCATTCGCCTGATGATCCTTGCAGTTTGATGACAAAAACCACAATCACTATCATAAAATACAATATATGGGCCCGATGACATCTTTTTCATCAACCCTTTTAATAATATAAAATCTTTTGAAGATAACAATAACAAAAGCGCTGCTATCATAATCCATGAAAACGTTCCAATATATAATGATATCCCTATAACAATATGAAATCCTATCATTGCTACTAAAGAAAAACGACGTGTCCATAAAGTAAAAAATGGTGATAAAATTAAAAATGGCACTAAAAATTCAAGCACCATAGTACTAGAGGTTAACACCTTAGATAGCCAGAGAGGCATAAGTCCAAATTCTTTTATAAAATTTCCAAGAGGAGTTAAAAAAGTATCAAGCTGGTAAAAATAAAAAATAGATGTTCCCTCTTGCCATGTAGACCCATCCTTATTAAAAAAATTAAATATATATATAATAGAAAGCTGTAATAGACAGGCAAAGTACGCTAAGCCCCAATAACTTCCTGATTGATTTTGTTTAATTATTTTTTCATCATTCAAAGACTTTGGAGATTCATCTTTAAAATTATCCAATAAAAATCTCATGCGATCAAAGCTAAAGGTCTTTCCTAGTGGAAGAAATAAACTCCAAATAAGTATATTGTTCAAAACAAGGTCACCACCATTCTCTAAAATAATCAATCGATTATGAATACTAAGAATTCCTATCAATGTAATGATATGAGATAGCTTTGTTTTATATCCAATCATTAAAAAGAAAGAAAAAAGTGCGGTGATATAAAAAAATATTGTTATTTCTGTAGTAGTATTTAATGAAGAAAGAAAAGTAAATGCCTTAGCTGAATATTTTCCAGACATCTCAGACATAAAGTAATTAGGGGCTAATCCATTGGAGCTATAAAAAATATCAATATAAGGAAGTCGTCTTAAAACATCTATAAGACAAACAAGACCTAATGCTATTCTAAAAACACCAAGAGTCCTATAATCTACTCTTAGATATAAAGCTGCAATATCTTTAATTGTTTTCATTTTTTAAGGCCTATCTCTCTCAGTCTTTCATTAAGATATTGTCCTGCAGTATATTTCTCTGACAACACCACTTCATCTCTTGGATGTATAAAAAGAGGTAACGATAAGCGTGCCTTATCTTTATTCTTTTTTGTAGGGTTTACTACTCTATGAATTGTAGATGGGAAATACCCGCCAGAACACTCTTGCAGCATATCACCCGTATTAACAATTAGCTCTCCAGCTTTTGGGTTTAAATCAATCCACTTTCCCTTTGTATTTTTTACTTGAAGCCCCGGCTGCGTGGATGCTACAAGCAATGTAATTAAGTTAATATCGGCATGCTCTTGCGCTCTAATCTCTCCATGAGTATTTAAACTCTTTAATCCTGGATAATTAATAACTCGAAGTAAATTCTGATCTGTATCTTCTACCATATCTACTAAAGATGTTGAAAACTTTTTAGATACATGCTTAGGTGAGGCGTAGTCTATCCAATCTAAAAGCTCATCTCCTAAGCATTGAATGTTTTCATAAAATTCTAGCGTATCATTATCCATATCATAGGGATATCTTCCCCATGGATAAATGTGAAAAAACTCTTTAAGATCTTTAGCGCTATATCCTTTTGCATTTTCTGATTTATACGGGAAATAGCCATCCTGTTTTTCTTTATGAAAAATATAATCGTGCTTCTTTTTTGAATTAAAAAATGTTGTCCAATCAGCGTAAACCTTATTTAGCAATGATTCGCTAATGGGATGGTTTTTAATAATAGCAAAACCCGTTTCCTTTAAGGAGCGAACAAAATTCTTTGGAGCATCTTCAGATAAAAAATCAACAGTCAATATTTTAAAAGCCATCTATATTAATCCTATTATTATTAATTATTATAAAATCTAAGTTACTTTTGTTATTTACCAAAAGAAATTCCTGCAAGAAAATGGATAGATAAATTTGGAATAGATATATCAAGATTAGATTCAGATGGGCTATCATCAATATAACTCAAATCAAATTGAGTTGTTGCGTACACAGCCTTTGTTTCTAGATGATAGCTTATCTTATTATTAATACGCTTTCTGTAAAATAATCCAATTTGAGAAGTAAAACCTCCAGGATAGTACCCATCTTTCCAGAATTTAGGAATTAATCCACCCCCTCTTTCAAATATTCTTTTTGAATCTTCTAAGTTAACAAAGTCCCCTTGTATAGTAATATCTGGATGTACAACTGGAACCCCTACTCCCAATCTATAATTCAAATTACCTATAAATGGAGAAATATAATTAAGCATAACTAGGTTATATCCATCTGTAAGCTCAAAGTGCTTAATGTAATCAGGTAACCCCTCATCAAAATAGAGCTTATGATGAATCAACTCAAATTCTAACTTATTACTTCTTAATCTAATAGAGTAGTACTGTGGATTTTTAAATCCTTTTGTTTTAGGGGTTGCTTCAAATGTACTATCATTAATCTTTACTCGCTGCTTAAAGTTAAGAGCCTCACCTAATGAGACATCAACACTAATAGCAGATAAAAACCCTGTAAGCATAATAAATAGTATATAACGAATCTTAATCATATCTAGAAATTAAGGATATTAACCGTAAAAAGAAAAGGGCCTCAATTTGAGGCCCTTTCCTATATCTAAAAGATATATTGATATTACTTCATCAACATTACTTTTTGAACTGAAACACCGTTAACTGACTCAGCACGCACAAAGTACACACCACTTGTCATGTTAGAAGCATTCCATGTAATAGAATGACTACCTTCAGCAATACTACCGCTGTGAATCA
>NZUX01000046.1 GCA_002703645.1 Fidelibacterota bacterium
GTAATCTTCATCTCCATTGCATACACCATCACCACAAACTGTTTCAATAAACCAAGTAACAGTTACTGCAGGAGCATCATAAAGAGTAGTTCCTTCTACACAAATTCCTGGTGTCTCAACTTCAGGCTGTTCTGGACAATCATCTAAAGTTACCACGCATGAACCATCCCAACATGTAACTAAACCTTCATCTTCACAGCTTGAGCACCCACCATCAAATGAACCACCGCACATACCGCAACAATCATATGGTGCATCGCATGCACTATCATCGGCTGTATCTACACAGTAGCTACAATCATAGCAAGAAGTTCCATCCCAGTAGGTACCTTCAGGACAAAAACCTTCTGAGCATTCATCACCACCGCCGCCTGTAGTACCACCTGTAGTGCCACCATCAGCAGAATCACAGTCACCACCATCATTATCATAGCATGTTAAGTCACAACCATACTGCTGATCTTCACAATCTGCAAATCCATCGCCAATCCATGACTCTGGACAGCAATCAAGATCAACACAATCAATCACAAAGCCATCACCACAATCACCTTCTGCAGGACAATCTTCTAGAGTATTTGCACATGATCCATCCCAGCAAGTAACTTGGCCAAGCTCTTCACATGTAGCACATTCATTAGTTGATTCACTTACACCTACACTACCATCATCAAAAGTCATAGTAAAAGTTTCAGTAATGCCAGGCTCAAATCCATAAAAATAAAAGCCTTCAGTAAAGCCATTTGCTGATAAATCAAGAGTTCCACCACTATATGTAATATCTAAAGCTACACAGCCACCTTCCCAATAGAAATAATAATACCCAGTGCCATCTGACCAACATGACTCATATGAACCATTTGGGTCAATACCAAAAGCAATAAATGTGTCAGCACATGCTCTACTGCTTGGAGTATAATCTATTGAAGGGCCTCGTTGTAACTTAATCTTATCCATTTCTAATTCACTAGATATAGAAATAGGATTTAAATTATTTTCACTGGGCTTAGCATCTGGAGCCGCAAAAATCATGGCGGTCAAACATAAACACAATGAAAACATTCTCATTAATGTATTCATTTCGTTCCTCCGTTTGTTTCTGTATTTAAAAAATTATTTAACTGGAATATAAAGATAATTAATGAAAAATGCTTTTATAAAATAAATAAAATTACAATTTGTTACATTAGATTCACTTTATCTTAGCTCTTCGCCAAACTTCAAATTAAAATAATTTCGAGCATAATAAAGAATAGCATATATGATCGGAGTATCTAATGCTGCAAATAAGACTTTAAATAAAAAGCCATTTAGAAGTAATTGAAAAAACATATTCCATTCGATAACACTGAAATAACATAATAACAGCAATACTACAGAAGTATCAACTAATTGAGAAAATACTGTTGATGCATTGTTCCTCAACCATAAGTGTCTTCCATTAGTTAATTTTTTCCAAAAATGAAAAAGTCTCACATCAATGTACTGCGCAAATAAATAAGCCATCATCGATGCAAATACAGCCGCAGAAGATAGTCCAAAAACTTGACTAAATACCTCGCTACCTACCCCAAATGGAGCAGATGGGATTCTATCAGATACTGTAACAATTAAAAGCATAAACAATGATGCTAACAATCCAGCACTAACTACCTGATTAGCTTTTTGTTTTCCATATAACTCTGATATTATATCCGTGACGATAAATGTAATAGGATATGGAAGCAAACCTACAGACTGTTGGAATGTATATAAACCTAAAAATGGAATCCATATATCAATTTGAAAAAATTTTTGAAAAATTAAATTGCATGAAACTAATGAAGCTATGAAAATAGAAGATAAACATAAAAATAGAAAGTTTGCTTGAGCTTTCTTCATTAGACCCTTTCAATTTTTATCATATTAGTAGTTCCTGTAACCCCAACTGGAACTCCAGCCGTCATAACAAACATATCATCTTTTTTTATAATATTATTATCAATAAGAAACTTCTTATTAAAATCAAGCATCTGATCTGTCGACCTAAACTTTTTAACTTTTACAGGAAAGATTCCCCATGAAAGAGATAATCTCCTATATACGTTTTCTCTTGGAGTCATTGCTATAATGATAGAGCTAGGCCTAAAACTTGATAAGGTGTTGC
Source organism: Fidelibacterota bacterium (assembly GCA_002703645.1). Classification (GTDB taxonomy): domain Bacteria; phylum Fidelibacterota; class Marinisomatia; order SCGC-AAA003-L08; family D37C17; genus TMED161. Next base: position 2,147 of record NZUX01000046.1, read on the forward strand.
CAGTATTCCCAGACTCTGTCATTACTACCATAACTTTTATAGATAAATCTTCTGACATTTGAAATGCTGAATAGCATATTGATTTTTTAGGATTATTTTTTTCTGGAGTTCTAATTAAGCGACTAAAACCATCATTTTTCATAATTTCTTTTTCTACATTAGTAGTAATGGACTTCATCATTCTTATAGATTCAAGTGGAAACTTGCCGATAGCAGTTTCACCAGAAAGCATTATCGCATCTGAGCCATCATAAATTGCTCCAGCTACATCATTTACTTCTGCTCTAGTAGGTAAGGGACTTTTTATCATGGACTCAAGCATTTGAGTGGCTGTTATTACAGGCTTACATTTTTCATTACATTTTTTAATTATTTTTTTCTGTAATGATGGTACTTTTTCAAGTTCCATCTCAAGTCCCAGATCACCTCGGGCAATTAAAATACCATCAAATGCTTCAATGATTGAATCAATATTTTCAACAGCCTCTGGTTTTTCGATTTTAGCAATAAGAGGGATATTTTTCTTTAATCTTTTAAATAACTTATCAACAGGGTCTCTATCTAATTTTGATTGCACAAAGCTTAATGCAATCCAGTCAATATCTAATTCAGCTGCAAGTTTAATATATTTGAGGTCTTTCTTACTTATTGAAGGTAAGCCTATATCTAAGCCAGATATATTAACACCTTTTCGTGTATAAATTTTTCCACTATTTAAAGCTTTAATTCTAATTTTAGATGCTGTAATTTTTTTAACTACTTTAAATGATAGCTTTCCATCATCAATTTTTACTTTTGCATTATCGCTAATCTTATTATACTTCAATGGTGTGTTAATTGATATATCGGCTTCAACTCCAAGAGTATATTCTTTCCCTCTTTTAATAGCTATAATATCATTATTAGCCGTACGTATTTTTGGACCGGGTAAATCCATTAGTATGGCAATACTTTTATTTTGATTCTTTGAAACTCTTCTAATTTGCTTAATTATTAAAGGTAAATTAAAGTCAGAATTATAATGTGACATATTTATTCTCACCACATTCACCCCTGCAATAATCATTTTTTCAATCATGGATTTAGAAAACCATGAGGGGCCTATAGTAGCAACAATCTTTGTTCTAACAATATTCATGTACATAAGTTATATAGTAAAACAACAATTCTAGAAGAAAATTTATTTTATTGTATGGAATGGAATATATAGATATATTTTATATTCAAACTAAATAGTGACAATAGAATTAATTAATGAATGGAATAAAAATAAAATTTTGGGGAGTTAGAGGTTCATTTCCAATTCCAAAATCGAATGATGAATTTGGTGGAAATACTTCATGCGTTGAAGTTAGGACCAATCAAAATGAAATTATTATTTTTGATATGGGTACAGGCTTAAGATTATTAGGGGATTCAATTATTAAAAAAGATCCTAATATAACTGATATTAATATTATACTGAGTCATTTCCATTATGATCATGTGCTTGGATTCTTAATGTTTGCACCATTATTTAATGATAAATATAATGTTAATATATATGCTCCAGGTAATAGTGATAATGAAATCGAATCAAAATTTCAATCTTTCTTAAAATCAACATTTTGGCCTGTTAGTATGGATATGTTTACAGCTAAAATTAAATTTAATCATTACTCTTCAGGTGTTTTTAACATATCAAATAATATAAAAATTATAAATTCTCCACATGGGCATCCCGGTGGTGCAAATAGTATTAGAGCAGAAATTGATAGATTTTCTGTAACCTATATAACAGACTGTGAACACCCTTCAAATCACTTAAATCAAAATGTTATAGATATATCAAAAAATACAGATGTATTGATTCATGATGCACAATATACTCCTGAACAAATGCGTANCCATAANGGTTGGGGNCANAGCTCATGGCAACATTGTGTAGAAGTAGCAAAAGCAGCTAATGTTAAAAAACTAGTATTGTTTCACCATAACCCTGANCATGGAAATGCTATTTTAAATTCCATTGAAAAAAATGCAAAGAGTTNCTTTGATAATACATNNTCTGCTAGAGANGGTATGGAATTATTTATCCCNGAACAAGTTTCNGAACCTCTTATTTCATAATTTTAATAATTAAAATCTTTAAATTAGATNTATGAAAAAAATGATTTATTTTGATAGTGCTGCGAGCACACCTATTTACAAAGAAATCTTAAATGAAATGCAAAACATTTCATTAACTACATTCGGTAACGCTTCAAGCATTCATAAATTTGGACAAGAAACAAAAGCTATTATTGAAAGAGCTAGATTATCTATTGCTAATGATTTGGGATGTAATTTAAGTGAAATTATTTTTACAGGCTGCGGTTCAGAAAGTAACAATATTGCCATACTAGGTATTTTAAAAANGGGNGATCATTTTATAACATCTAGCTATGAACATCCTGCTGTNCTTAATATAGCAAATANCCTTNTTGAAAAAGGTATAGATGTTTCTTATGTGAAACCAAATAGCGCNGGACTTATTAANCCAGATGATATTAAAAATGAAATTAATTCAAATACNAAACTTATATCAATCATGTACGTTAATAATGAATTGGGAACAATAAATCCAATTAATGCAATTAGCAAGATTGCAAAAGAAAATAATATAATTTTTCATACTGATGCTGTACAAATAATAGGTAAAGTAAAAATTAATCTTAAAAACCAAAATATTGATTTATTGAGCTTATCAGCNCATAAATTCTATGGNCCTAAAGGTGTAGGGGCNCTATATATAAAAGATAATACTAATTTAAATTCAACATATTTTGGAGGTGGACAAGAAAAAAGTTTAAGACCAGGGACTGAAAATGTATCNGGAATTCATGGAATGGCTGCTGCNTTAAGAAAATCTATTAAAGAATTAGATNCATGGNCAGAAACTATTAATANATATGANAAAATATTTATTGAAAATCTTAATAAGTCAGGAATAAAATTTATGATTAATGGAGANAATAGATTGCCNGGTATATTAAATATGACTTTNCCNAATATATTAAGCTCTGATTTAGTAATGGCTTTNGATATGNAAGGATATGCTATATCAGGAGGCTCCGCATGCTCATCAGGATCTACNAAACCACCCAAGGTATTAAAAGAAATAGGTATGACGGATGAAATGGCAATGAAAAGTGTNCGAATTTCATTTGGTAAAAANTTGAATGAAGAAAATATTAAAGAACTATCAAATGCTATATCAAATATTATAAATAGTTAAAAATAAATGAAATTAGATAAAAATAAAGTCTTAGTAGCTATGTCTGGAGGAGTTGATAGCTCTGTAGCANTAGCTAAACTTCATGAGNAAGGCTATACAGTAATTGGTATTACATTAAAACTTTGGGAATCTGTTGATCCTATTACAAAAAAAAGGAAAAATAGTAANTGNAATTCTATTGAAGCTATNAATGGAGCCAAAATGGTTTGTGATAGATTGGGAGTACANCATTATACATTAGACCATATANATTCATTTAAAAAAAATGTTGTTGATGACTTTACNAAACAATATTTAGATGGNAGNACACCTAANCCATGCGTAAGNTGCAACTCATATGTNAAATGGGGAAATTTAATTGAACAAGCTGATAANTTTGGTGCNTATTATATTGCNACTGGNCATTATGCNCAAATAGAACGAATAGGAACAANTATTAATATGAAAAAAGGTGTTGATANCCATAAAGATCANTCATATATGTTATGGGATATTAATAGAAATCTACTTGATAGAACTCTACTNCCAATTGGAGAATTAACAAAAGAAGAAGTTAGAGNTTATGCAAAAAANAATGAACTTGAAACTTCAGATATACCGGATAGTCAAGATTTATGNTTTGTAATGGATGGNGATTATAGNGATTTTTTAAATCAATATATGCCTGANAAAATGCAAAANATCTCCAATGGTGATATAAANGATGAAGANGGAGCTATTGTAGGNAATCATACNGGTTTTACAAATTATACTGTNGGGCAACGNAAGGGGNTAGGCCTATCATTCCCNGANCCTAGATATGTAAAAAAAATAAACCCTATAACAAATACAATTACTATATCTAAAAAAGAATCTCTCTATTCNAATAAATGTTTTGTTAAAAATATTAATTGGCTTNTTGATCCTCCCTGTTTNCCANTATCCACATCTTCAAAAATTAGATATAATAGTGTTGGTGCCAATGCCGTAATAGAAAAACATAATGATGATTATATNATTATTTTTGAAGAACCCCAACTTGCAATTACTCCAGGTCAATCAATAGTTTTTTATNATGAAGATATTTTAATTGGNGGAGGCGTAATTGAAAAATATAATGAATAAAAAATTATCAGTTATTATAATGGCAGCAGGNAAGGGAACTAGAATGCAGTCTGATATCCCTAAAGTTTTACATAAGATATCTGGAAAAACTTTATTAAATCATGTTATNACTACTGCTAAAGATTTAAACCCTGATAATATTATTGTAATTATTGGTTATAAATCAACGCTAGTAAAACAATCAATTATAGANGATAATGTTTTATTTTCATTACAAAAAAATCAGTATGGTACAGGGCATGCTGTAATGCAAGCAGAGAACCATTTAAAGAAGTTTAAAGGAAATACTTTGGTATTATCTGGTGATGTTCCACTTATTAATTCATCAACTCTTAACTCATTATTAACAAAGCATAAATTGGGAAAATTTGATGCATGTATGCTTACAGCTGATATGAAAAATCCATATGGCTATGGTAGAGTTATTAGAAATAATAAAGGAAATCTTCAAAAAGTTCAAGAGCATAAAGATTGTAATGACGATGAATTAAAAATAGATGAAATTAATTCAGGAATTTATGTATTTGATAACCAAAAATTATTTGAATTGCTACCAAAACTTAGTAACCAAAATATACAATCAGAATATTATCTTCCAGATATTTTATCTATGATAGTACAAGAAAAAGGGAAAATTGGGCTTGAAAAAATTAAAAATAATATCGAAATTCAAGGTGTAAATACAATTGAACAACTATCACACTTAGAAGAGATTTATGAAAAAAATAATTAATATACTATTTATAATATCTAATTTTATTTTTACGCAACAACTACCAAATCAATACTGGGATATCAATAATAACTATTCCACAATTATTGATAGGATAGATACAAATCACTATTTTTCATTATTAAGTAGCAGCTCTAATGGAATGCTAAGTAACTATGGTGTATATGGGAATTCTACTAAATTTACACTAAATAATAAAACTCAATTATATAGTAATTTTAACATTATGAAATCTATGGAATCAGAATATACTTCTTATATTAACGATTTTGGATATTCAATGAGCTTAGGCATGAAATATCAATTAAATGAAAATACTTCTTTATCTGCAGGAATAACAATTATTAAACCTATTATAGAAGGTTCTAATAATCATACTTATTTGCCATAATGCTTTTTAAAAGCACATCAAGAAAGAAACGAAAAAAAAATAAAAAAAAAGATAATCTGCTAAGCTTTTTAAATATCCCAATTATATTTCTTTCAATAATATCAATATTTTTTATTTCTTCATTTATATATGAACTAAAATATAATAAACCCCATAATCATAATATTAATTTGGAAGAACTATTAAATGAACATTCTAATTTGTATGAAAAAAAAACTGGTCATCGAATTACTATTGAAGTATTAAATGGATGTGGTAAAGGGAAAATTGCGTCAATGTACCAAAGCTTTTTAAGAAGCGAAGGGTTTGATGTTATGGATGCTAAAAATGCCCTAACTCCCGATGGAGCGTATGACTATAATCATGAAAAAACGAAAATTGAAATTCATAGAGGTGAAATGGATATGGCACATTTCTTATCAGAATTAATGGGAATTAATGATAGTCTAATTATAGTTAAGAGTGATAAAACATTGATGATTGATATTTCTTTAATTATCGGAAAAGATTTTCAAAGTTTAAGTTCTTATGATGCTGTGGCTAGACATTATTCTAGATATTAAGTCATTTAATAAGTTAAATTATTTACAAAATTTGCATAAGGATTATTAAATAGAAATGAAGCCAATAAAAATAGCTGAATTGATGCTAGAAAAAAAAGCTAACGATATCAAGATTTTTGATGTTAAAAATATCACTACTATGACAGACCATTTTATAGTATGTAGCTCAGATTCGGAACCGCAAACAAAAGCTATCGCAAACAATATTGAGAGGACATTAAAGAAAAATGGAATTAAGCCAACCAATATAGAAGGGCAAAATAAATTGGAGTGGATATTGATGGATTATATTACATTTATCATTCATATATTTAGAAGCGATAAGCGACAATTCTATGATTTGGATCGCTTATGGGCTGATGCTAAAATAACATCTATTAAAGATAAAGATGAAAAATAAATTTTTTGATATTTTATCTGCTGCATTATCAGAATTAAGCTATCCTTTAGATAACATAATTATACAAATTCCTAAGAACCCTAATCATGGAGATTTTACAACAAATTACCCATTGATAAATTCAAAAAAAATAGGAAAGAATCCTATTGAGATTGCAGAACTAATTGTCAATAATATAAAAGAGAGAGAAAATTCTTTAATTAAAGAAATTGAATTTATTCCTCCTGGATTTATTAATATCAAAATTAATAGTAAAAAATTCACAAATGAGCTTCCCAACATAATTAAAGAAGATAGTAACTATGGTAAAAATAAAGATGGAAAAGATAAAAGAGTCCTAGTTGAATTTGTTAGCGCAAACCCTACTGGGCCACTAACAATTGGCCATGGAAGAAATGCCATTTTAGGTGATTCAATATCTCGAATATTTGAATGGAATGGCTATAGTGTAGAGCGTGAATATTATTTTAATAATGCTGGTAGGCAAATGAGAGTACTTGGAAAATCCGTATATGCCAGATATATGGAACTATTGGGATTAGATTTCCAGATTCCTGATGGAGGTTATGAGGGAGAATATATAAAATCTATATCTAAAAAAATTATAGATAAGTATGGAAAATCATTAATTGATGATAAAGATAATCCTATTTTTAAAGAATCTGCAGAGCAGTTTATTTTTAATGATATAAAAAAAACATTAAAAAAACTTGGAATTACATTTGATTTATTCTTTAATGAAAATGATTTATATGATAATAATTCAATTAATAATGTTATTAATGAACTTGAAAATAAAAACTTGATTTATAAAAAAGATGGAGCAACATGGTTTAAAGGAACTGAAGTAGGTAGAGATACTGATCGAGTTATTATAAAAAGCACTGGAGAACCTACTTATAGATTACCTGATATTGCTTATCATAAAAATAAATATGATAGGGGGTATGACTTAATGGTTGATGTTTTTGGAGCTGATCATATGGATGCATATCCTGATGTATTATCTGCAATTAAGTCCCTAGGGTTTAAAGAAGAAAAAGTTCGTGTACTTATACATCAATTTGTTACTATTCTTAAAGATGGTTCACCAATTAAGATGTCTACTCGTAAAGCAAACTTTATTTCTCTTGATAACCTTATAGATGAAGTCTCTGCTGATGTTACTCGATTTTTCTTTATAATGAGAAGTATGAATTCACACCTTAATTTTGATATTGATATTGCAAAAGAAGAATCAGATATTAATCCAGTATTTTACATTCAATATGCACATGCCCGCTGTTGTAATATTATTAAAAAATATGACGATGATTTAGATAAGATTGATATAAATGTACTTGATCAATTAACTAATGAACAAGAAACAAAAATGATATCAAAATTATTACAATTCCCTAATATAATAAAGAAATGCATCATCACTCTTGAACCACAAAATATATCTAATTATCTTTCGGAGCTTGCATCAATGCTACATAGTTACTATGCAAAAGAGCGTGTAGTAGACCCTAAAAATTCATCTTTATCAGATGCTAGAATATATCTTATAAATGCTGTGCGTATAGTTATAAAAAATGGGTTATCTTTACTTAAGATTTCAGCACCAGAAAAGATGTAATGATCACTTACCTGATTTGTAACATTGAGACTTTTCAGCTACAGTCTTATCGCAGCTACTGGTTGAACAACTGCTTTTACAACATGTTAAACTAATTACTCCATATGTAAAAACAGCTAAAAATAAAAATTTCCATAATAAATTTAATTTATCTTTTAAATCTAACATTTTTATCTCCTATTGATTATTTTGTATTCTCCAAGCTTCATATCCACCATCTAAGCTATAGACATCATTAAAACCATTATTAACTAAATACTGTGCTGCAGATTGGCTACTATTCCCATGGTAACAGCACACTAATATACTCTTCTCTTTTTGAGTATTTCTGATAAAATCATTTATATTACTATTTGATAAATTTATAGCTCCATTAATATGTTCAATTTCAAAAGACTTTTTATCTCTGATATCCACAATAATAAAATCATTATTATTTATTTTTAAAATAGCAGAATCAATATCTATTCTTTTAAAAGTATTCATTTTTGATTAATAATCCTCTTCTGATGATAAATTTCCATCCTTATTATAAAATATCCATCTTCCAGTTAATTTATTACCCCTAAAACTACCTTCAGATTTTTTAGATCCATTTTCATAATATTCAATTTGATAAATAGTATCATCTAAATAATCTTTAATTCTCATTAAATTCCCAGATGGATAATACCAAGAGCATGTACCCATTAATATACCATTTAAATATTCTAAATCACTTTGAAGTCCACCATTGTGATAATAGCTAGTAAATTTTCCATCTTTAATATCTAAATTTTTAAACTCATACTCCTCTTTAATATTACCATTTGAATAATAAGTTACCCTATAGCCATCTGAATTTAAATCTGTATACTTATCCTCTTTTAGAATTTTTCCACTCTCATTATATAATTTTATTTTATATAATTGATCATCTCGAAAAAATGACTCTTTTCTAATAATATTATTCTTATCATAATCTATTGTTTTTACTTTTTTCTTAACTCCAGCTATTGAATAATAACGAATATCACTATAATGATATTGGCTTTCATCCTCATTATAATCTGTTTTTTTAAAAAAACGATCATTATATGATTCGCATCCATAAGAGAAAAACCATAATAAAAAAATTCTAAGTATACTATTAGACATTCAAATTCCTAAACTAAATTGATATAAATATAGGCATTATTAATAATAATGAAAAGAATCGATAAGAAAAGTGACCCAGGAAGGACTCGAACCTTCGACATCCGCCTTAAAAGGGCGTTGCTCTACCAACTGAGCTACTGGGTCACAAACAAAATAAATAATCAATTATTTTGAGTAATATAATTTAACTAGTCAATTGCAATCTATCCAAAAGAAAAGGATAATATAAATTTACTTGTTTACGAATTTATTGGGTGTAAATTTACCAGCTTTTTAAAATTGGGGGCGCCTGGTTTCGACGGGTATACTAGAGCTTTTAACTGCATGTCGAGGATTCTTGGTTACCTCGTAAATCAACCAGGAAAAATGATAAGTGCCGATTACGGTTACGTTGCTGCTGCTTAATTGACAGCAGCTGTCTATTAGCAAGCGTGTTCGCCGCCAACTAAATAGACATCATTAAAGCGAACTAGTTCTATAAAGAGTCTGAGTTTGTAGAACAAAATTTTATCAGACTCGTTTGTTGTGCGTAAGGTCATTTATGCTATGCAAATTAAATTAAATAATGACCTAAGCATGTAGATGTTGACTGAACTTTATATTCGGACGTGGGTTCGATTCCCACCGCCTCCACAAATATTATTTTTGTTTTTTAATATCGTTCCAAATTTTATCCATCTCATCAAGTGTGGCTTCTTGAATATCTATTCCTTCTAATTCTAATTGATTTTCAACTTTTTTGAATCGATTTTCAAATTTTTTTATGGTATGCCTCAAAGCTGATTCTGCATCAATACTTAAAAATCTAGATAAATTAACAATAGAAAATAATACATCACCCAGCTCATCTTTAATTCTATCAGAATTATTTGATTGAAGGACTTCTTCTAATTCTAAAATTTCTTCATTTATTTTATTCCAAATTGGAGGAAGGTCCTTCCAATCAAATCCAACACTCGATGCTTTTTCTTGAATTCTCTGTGCTTTTGTTAAACTAGGCAATGATATAGGGACACCTTCTAAAACACTTTTACGACCCTTTTCTTTTTTCTTTGTAGATTCCCAATTTCCTTTTTTATAAGAATCATCTAAATTATTTGAAAAAATATGAGGATGTCTTCTAATTAATTTAGAGGATATATTTTTTAGTGAATCTGAAATATTAAAATGTCCATCTTTTTCAGATAGTTTAGCTTGAAATAAAATATGAAGCATTAAATCACCTAACTCTTCTTTTAAATCACTCATATTGCGATTTTCAATTGCTTCTATTACTTCATGAGTTTCTTCTAATAAATATGGTATAAGAGATTCATGAGTTTGCTCTCTATCCCAATCACATCCATCTGGTGCAAGTAATTTGTCTAACACATCTATAAGTTTTTCGAATTCAATACTATTTTTAGACATTTATATTTTTTTTTATTTTTACTTTAGTAATCCTATTACCATTAAGAGTAAGTACTTCTATAGTCCAACTATCATATTTAATAACTTCACCTTTTTCAGGTATATCTTCAAGATGATTTAATATTAATCCTCCTAAAGTATCATAATCTCTATCTTCAGGGAATATCATATCCTCAATTTCTTCTTCTAAATCATATATAGATATTTTTCCATCAACTATATATTCGCCATTGGGCTTTATTAAAATAGGTGTTTTNTCAATATCAAAAGGATCTCGAATTTCACCCATAACNTCTTCTACAATATCCTCNAATGTAACAAGNCCAGAAGTNCCTCCCCACTCATCAACAACAATAGATAAAGATATTTTTTTCTCTTTAAAATCATTTAGNAAATCATCAATTGGTTTTTGTTCAGGAACAAAATAGACATCTCTTGATATTGATTTTAAATCGATATTNGGACGTGAACCTACTAAATAGGGANCTAANTCCTTTGCATATAAAACACCAATAATCTCATCNATATTATTTTTATATAANGGAATTTTTGAAAATTGTTTTTCTGAAATTAAATCCATNACATCATCAAGATTAGCATTAGTAGCAATTCCTGATATATCTACCCTTGGAGTCATTATTTCTCTAACTGTTTTATCATCAAACTTAATTATAGATCTTATCATGTCAGATTCTTCTTCATCTAACCCTCCACCTTCTTCTCCAAGATCTGCTAAAATTTCTAATTCTTCTTCTGTATCAAACTCTTTTTCGTGAGTNGGAAAAAGTTTAAGAACAAATTTATTAATTAAATTTAAAATAAATGTTAAGGGATATAAAATGAACATAAATAATCGAAGTGGAATATACACTATGCTAGCAAACTGCCTAGAGAACCTCATCGCTAAAGTTTTAGGTAAAATTTCTCCAAATATTATTAATACTAAAGAAACAATTAATACTTCTAGCAAAATAATATTGGTATCATTACTTATTTGAGATGTAGTAATTAGTGCAGCTAAGGAGCCAATCGCAACATTTATAATAGTATTCCCTGTTAATATTGAAACTAATAAACTTCTTGGATTCTCTAATAAATCTTTTAGTCTTTTAGGAATATCATCATGATGAATTTTTAAATTAAAATATGCTGTTTCAGAACCNGAGAAAAAGCCTGAAAGCAAAATAAGAGAAANAAAAATNAAAATNANAATAATCTCAATCATTANTCACTTATTATAGTTTGAGTAAATTTATTTAAAAAAACATCTTCTGTTTTACTCATATATTTTTTTTCNGTTATAGTAGAATCTTCATATCCACAAAGATGTAATAANCCATGAATGATAACTCTCTTAAATTCATCTTCAATTTTTTGATTATACATTTTGGCATTATCTATAACCCTATCATAACTAATATAAATTTCTCCTTCAAAGGGATCCTGATCTATATTAAATGCAATCACATCCGTAAATGCATCTTCATTTAAATATTTTTTTTTCATTTCTCNTAAACTATTATCATCTATTATAATTATATTTATCTTAGCACAAGAGTAGTTGTGTTCATTTAAAACGAGAGTAGATAAATTATATATAGATTTTGAAAGAAAAGATAAATTTGAATCATTATGGCAATTAATTTCTATCATAATGAGTTAATTGTATTCAGAATATCTCTAGATATTATTATTCTTTGGATTTCACTTGTACCTTCACCTATTTCTAAAATTTTTGAATCTCTAAAAAATCTTTCAACATCATATTCTTTAATATATCCGTAACCACCAAATATTTGTATAGCTTCAGTAGTAACATTCATACACATTTCGCTTGAAAAAAGTTTAGCCATAGCAGCTTCCTTAATTATATCTTCACCCTGATCTTTTTTATANGCTGCATGATAAACAAGATGTTTTGATGCTTGAATAGATGTTGCCATATCTGCAATTTTAAAACTAANACCCTGNAATTGATTAATTTTTTTACCAAAAGCTTCTCTTTCATGAGAATATTTTAATGCTCTTTCATATGCTCCTTGAGCTGTNCCNAAAGCTAATGCNCCAATNGTNACTCTCCCACCTGTTAATGTTTTNAAAAATTGTTTAAATCCTTTAGANGGATTTCCTAATATGCTATCATTAGGAATNAACATATCTTCAAAATAAATAGATCTGGTATCAGAACCCTTCCANCCCATTTTATTTTCTGGNTCTCCAATTCTTAATCCNTCGGTACCTTTTTCTACAATAAAAGCACCTANNCCNTTTTCTTCNCCATTTTCAACCATAANAGCTGTAAANATAATTGTTCCTGCATACCCAGCNTTAGTACAAAAAACTTTCTGACCATTAACAANAAATCCATCTTTATTTTTAACTGCTCTAGTCTGAGTATTTCCAGCATCACTNCCCGCATTAGGCTCTGTNAAACCAAAAGCTCCTAACATTTTCCCAGATGCAAGATTAGGTAAATATTTTTCTTTTTGTTTATCAGTNCCAAAAATTGCAATCGGTCCAGTCCCAAGACTTGTATGAGCCATCATAGTTGCAGCAGTTGATGAACATTCTTTNCCTAATTCCTCAATCGCTATAACAAGNGCAAGCGTATCCATACCATTCCCACCATATTNTTCTTCCCATGGGATACCCATTAATCCAAGCTCTGCCATCTTATCTATATTNTCTTTAGGNAAAATGCCTGTGTCAATTTCTTTTGCTTTAGGACGAATTTCATTAATAGCAAATTCTCTTACCATATCTCTTAATAAAAAATGNTCTTCTTTNAAATATCTTTTCATCTAAATAATTACCATTTTATAATACTTGATCCCCATGTAAANCCTGCACCAAAAGCAGCACAAACTANAATATCNCCCTTTTTAATTTTATTCTGATTTAAAGCTTCAGATATACAAATAGGTATTGAAGCTGCNGTCGTATTNCCATATTTTTGAATATTATTAAATATTTTNCTATCATCTAAACCTATTTTTTTTTGTACCATTTTAGANATTCTTAAATTAGCTTGATGNGGAATAAGNAAATCAATATCATCTACAGTTAAATTGTTAAATTCNAANGCTTCATTTATTGTTTCTGGGAATCTTGTAACTGCATGTCTAAAAACTTCTTTACCNTTCATTTGAACATAATGTTCACCATCCTTAATTGATTGAGCATTTAACCGATTAGAAGAAAGTGTTGAAGGTTCTTTTACCCAAAGCTCTTTACAATATGCTCCATCAGAATGAAGATGAGTAGATAAAACACCAAAATTTTCATTGGTTTTACTTATTACTGTCGCCGCTGCTCCATCACCAAATATAACAGAGACATTTCTTCCTCTATCTGACATATCCATAGTTGTAGATTGAACCTCAGAACAAACTAAAAGAATATGTTCAAATGCTCCTGATTTAATATATTGATCAGCTATAGATAAGCCGTAAATAAACCCTGAGCATGCACTTCTAATATCTAGAGCTCCAATATTAGGAAATGACATTTTATGTTGTAATATTGATCCTGCACCTGGTAAATAATAATCTGGAGATATTGTAGCAAATATAATTAAGCCAATATCATCCTTATCTAAATTAGCATTTTGAAGTGCAGCTTCAACGGCTGGAATTGCTAAATCTGATGGACCAACGCCCTCATCTGCATATCTTCGTTCTTTTATACCTGTTCTTTCTGTAATCCATTCATCAGATGTATCAATAAGTTTTGATAAATCATGATTAGTGATAATATTTTCAGGAACATAATGACCTACTCCAGATATATATGATTTAATCTTAGACATTAGAGTATCTTATTTCTTTTATTTCTAATTGCAAAGATATTTTTCCATTGAAATGATTTTCTGAAATATGATATACTACATCAATAGGAACATTTTTAATTAATTTTTCATATTCATTAATCATTTTAAATCCAATAGCTTCAAATAAGCTGCCTTTCTGCTTAATGTTAAACTTGATTGTCGACTGGTCTTTTCCTAATAATTTAGGAATACCATCAACATGAACATTCCTTGATAAAAATTTAGGTTTTGCATTTTGAGGCCCAAATGGCTCTAAGTATTTTAAAAAATTAATCATTCTAGAATTAATTTCATTTAGTTTTATTTCACAATCAATAAAAATTTTAGGAGTTAAAGCATTTAAATCTAATTTTTCAGTGCATATATTTTCAAAATTATCAATAAAATTATCTAATTTTTCTTCATTGATGGTTAATCCAGCTGCCATTGGATGTCCTCCAAAACCTTCTAAAAAATTATCACATAATTTAAGTGCCTCCACTATATCAAAATTTTTAATGCTTCTACAAGAACCTTTCCCAACTCCCTTTTCTACTCCAATAATAACCGTAGGTCTATTATATATTTCTTTAATCCTTGATGCAACTATACCAATGATACCAGTATTCCAACCCTCTTTATAAAGAACTATGGATTGCTTATCTTGAACCTCCAATTGCTTATCAACCATTGAAATGGATTCTTGCTCCATTAATTTTGTAATATCTTTTCTTTTTTCATTTTCTAAATGTAGTTTTTTAGCTAATTCTATAGCATAGATTGAATTATTTGATGTTAGTAATTTTACAGCTCTAGATGCATCCCCTAATCTTCCTGCAGCATTAATTTTAGGTGTTACCCAGAAACTAATTTGCCCAATTGTGATATGATTTATATTTAAATTAGATGTTCTAATAAGTGAGCTTATACCTAAATTATTTCCTCCTCTAATCTGCCCTAGCCCAATGTGGGAAATAATCCTATTTTCATCAATAAGAGGAACCATATCTGCAGCTGTTCCTAGGGTTGCAAGATCTGCATAACACCAAACATTCTCTGGCTCAATTGATAGTTTTTCAGCAATAGCAAAAGCTAATTTAAAAGCAACACCTGCTCCGCATAAACCTTTAAATGGGTAGTTGCAATCTTTTTGATGTGGGTTAATTACAGATATACAGTCAGGAATTTTTTCTTCAGGTTTATGGTGATCAGTAATAATTACATCTATATTTAAAGAGTTTGCATAATTAATTTCTTCAAAAGCATTAATTCCACAATCACAGGTTATAATAAGACTAGATCCAATTTCTTTGGCAAAATCTATACCTCTATTAGATAATCCATAGCCATCTATATCCCTATGAGGTATATAATAACTAACATCTATATTAATACTAGTTAAAAATAAATAAAGAATTGAAGTTGAGGATACTCCATCAACATCATAATCACCAAAAATAAGTATTTTATTACCTAATTCTTTTTGTTTAATAATATGATTAACTGCTCTTTGCATACCCTTTAATTTAAAAGGATCATGGAGGTCATTTTTTGAAGGTTTAAAAAAAGCGGAAGAAATTTTTCTATTATGGATTCCTTTTAACGCCATAATTTTAGCAATTGCCTCAGGGATATTAAATTTTTCTTGAATCCCTTTTACTTCTACTAAGTTCGTCTCTTTTATATGCCATTCAGTTTTAATCATAAAAAAAATTATAAGGCTAACCTATAAGCCGAATTCTGTATCCAGCTAAGCTGAACGATGATCATTCATCTAGGTCTATTATTGCTAATAGACTCAAGCGATCTACCCACTTTTACTGTGCGGATAACACAAAGTTACTTGATCTTTCTCCAGGTGGGGTTTACATAGCAAAAATTTTTTCAAATTCTCCTGGTGGTCTCTTACACCACCTTTTCACCCTTACCTATTAAATATAGGCGGTTTACTTTCTGTTGCACTTTCCATCTCTTAATGAGTCCTCCTGTTAGGAGGCACCTTATCCTTTGGAGTTCGGACTTTCCTCTCCCTAAAGAGCGATCATCCAGTTAGCCTTAATTTTATTCTTCCCAATATGCATAAACGCCACACGAAGGGCAAGAATGAATAATATTATTTGATTTTATTTCTACCACCATTTGAGGAGGTAGCATACTATAACAACTACCACAACAATTTCCATTTAATGGTGCAACACCTATGCCTTTCGCGCTCTTCAATGTATTATATTGATTAAGATGTGATGAATTTATTTTACTTTCTATATTTTTTTTATCTAAATGCAGTTTTTCTAAATCTGATTTAGAATCCTTAATTGCATTATTTAATTTTATTTTTTCTTTTTCAAGAGTCTCATTTAATGTATCTATCTCAGATTCATTAGATTCTTTTGATTTAAGTAAATTTTCTTTTTCTTCTTCAATTAAAATGTATCTTTCTTCAAATTCTGAAATAGCCTTTTTAATATGATCTATTTCATTATTAAGAGCATCATACTCTTTATTTGATTTAACTAAAAATAACTGTTCTTTGTATTTAGCTAAACTAGACTCACTATCTTCTATTTCTGATTGTAATTTTCTATTTTCTTTTTCTAATTCTTCGATACGGTTATTCGAAATAACTAATTCATCAGAAATATTTTTTAAAGTTTGTTCTTTTTTTTCTACTTTCTGTGGTAAATCACCTGCCAATGATTCTATATCAAGTATTTTAGAGTCAATATGTTGAAGTGAAATTAAGTTTTCTAATTCTTGGTTCATATTATCCTTATAATCAATTAATATTATGTTTATAATTTATATTGTTTTTTCATCTATTCAGAACTATAATTTTAAATAATTTACAATAATGGAGTAAAAAAATGTTAAATATGATAAAAATAAAGCTTAAAGATGCAATGAAATTAAAAGATAAAGATAGAATTAATACCTTAAGAAATATTTTAGCTAAACTAAAGTTAAAAGAAATTGAAAAAAATGATGCTTTAACAGACCCAGAGTCTATAAAAGTATTACAATCAATGTCTAAACAGCTAAATGAATCTATAAGACAATATAAAGATGGTGGACGAATTGATTTAGCTAATAATGAGGCAAAAGAACTTGAAATATTAAATGAATTCTTGCCGGAACCTATGAGTGAAAATGAAATTATAAAAATTATAGTAGATACCATAGATGAGTGTCAAGCAGAAAGCATGAAAGATATGGGTAAAGTAATGGGAATTGTTATCAAGAAAACTGATGGAAAAGCTGATGGTTCAGTTATCAGCAAAATAGTGAAGGAAAAACTTTCTTGAATAACCTTGACATCATCATATCTATGATTGTAATACTATTTATGCTATCAGGAAAGTATGATGGTGTTTATTTGCAATTTAATAAATGCTTATCACTACTCACATCAATAATATTAACAAAAATTTTATTATATAAACTCATACCAATATTAATACCATATTTAGGACTTACAATTCATATAAAAGCTATTACTTTTTATTTTTCAGTAGTATGCTTTTATTTTTTAAATAAATTAATTATAAATATTATCTTGTTTAAGTATGAACCATCTAAAAAGAATACTATTATTCAATCAATAATTGGAATGTTATTAGGGATAATCAATGGTATTCTTATCATATCTTTTGTAATATCAATTACTCTTTATACCTTATCTATCAATGAGCAAATATTGATTAAATTAAATAATTCTATACTATTCCAATATATATACGATATAAATCTTATATTATTTAATTATGCAAAATAAATGTATTGTTGATAGTGCCTTTATTGAGGATACCGGGTTTATTCAGATTAAAGAATGGCTTGTAGAGCATTGTAATTGTGAAGAAAATCAAATATATTTTAAAAATCTAATGCCCACTTTTGATTTAGATAAAATATGCTATGAATTATATCAAACAGAGGAATTATTAAAATCACTATTTAAAAAAGATATATTGATAGATACTAAAGTTAAAAATATATCAAAATCAATGTTATCATTAGGTGTAGATGGGGACTTTATTGATACAAATAATTTATCTGAAATTAGAACGATGCTTTATTATCATATTCAGCTAAAAAAATACTTTAAAAATAAAAAATTAAAAACATGGATTAATATAACTCCAGATACTAAAAAAACAGATTTAATTATAGATGAAATTAATAAGATTATTGATGAGAATTCAAATATAAAACCAAATGCATCAAAAGAATTAAAAAAAATCTACCAATCTATTCAGAGATTAGAATTACAAATAGAATCAAAAATATCATATGAGCTAAATAAATACATTAAGCTTGGTTATCTCCGTGATAATAAAACGGTATTTAGATCGGGTAAAATTCTTTTACCTGTGAATACATCTAATAAAAATAAAGTCAAAGGTATAGTTGATAGTTTTTCTTCAACTGGACAAACTTGTTTTATACAACCTATTTCTATTCTAGAACTTAATAATAAAATGAATCAGCTAATATCTGATAAAAATAAAGAAATAATAAAAATTCTTATACAATTAACTTCGAATATTAGCTTAAAGAAAGACTATTTAAATGAAATATATAGCTTAATCAAATATTATGATATCCATTATACAATTGCAAATCTTGCAATTATAACTGATTCACAAAAACCTAATTTTGGAAATAAAATTATATTAGAAAAATCTAGAAATCCTCTTTTTACTTTAAATAAAAAAAAATATACCCCTCTTGATATATCAATTGAAAATCAAAAAAAAGCCATTATTATTTCAGGACCCAACTCAGGTGGGAAAACAGTTGTAATAAAATCAATAGGTCTATACTCTATAATGGCTCAATGTGGATTATATATACCAGCAAAAAAGGTGAATCTTCAAATATTTAAATCTTTTTTATCTGATATAGGTGATAAGCAATCATTAAGTGATGACCTATCAACATTTTCAGCTCATATGAAGGAAATATCTAATATACTCAATGTATCAGATCAGCATTCTCTTATTATTATAGATGAAATGGGAACCGGGACAGACCCAGAAGTTGGAGCATCACTATCTATATCTATTCTTAATAAATTAATAGAAAGCGGCGCATTAAGCTTATGCACAACGCATCTAGTGCCATTAAAAATATGGGCTGATGAACATCCTAATGCCAGTAATGCTTCTATGGAATTTGATGATAAAAAAATTAAACCTACATTTATTTTTCATATGGGCATACCAGGTTCTAGTTATGGAATTGAAATTGCTGAGAGAATGGGTATTGATAAAAAAATAATTAAAAATGCTAGCTTAAATCTTAATAAAGAATCTTTTAAAATGGACAATCTAATTAAACAAATTAATAGCAAAGAAATAGAATTGACAGAAAAAATTAATGAGTTTAAAAGAAAACATAAAAAGTTAAAAGCAGAAAAAATAATAGCTAATCAAGCTAAAATAAATTTAGAAAAAGAAAAAAAAGAAATTAAAAGAGAAAAATTATCAGAATCAAAAAAATATATATTATCATATAGAAGAGAAATTGAAAACTTAATAGAAGATATAAAGCGCACAAATGCAGACAAATTATCTATTAAAAAAACAAAAAAATTTATTGAACAAACATTAAAAAATATTAGCGATGAAGAAAATCAAAATATTAAAATAGATTATAAGTTTTCTATTGGAAATCAAGTCCAAATTAAAGGAATTAGTGAATCCGGAATTATTATTGATATTAATGAAAAATCAAAAAAGATTACTGTAGAAATAGATGGTAAAAAAATTACTTCAAAAGCAAGTGAATTAATACCTAGAAATAGCAATATTAAAAAACCTCCAAAATACATAGTTAATTCAAAAATAGAATTACTCCAATCCAGCAGATTAGATTTAAGAGGGAAAAGAGTAGATGAGGCAATAATAGCATTAGATAAATTCTTAGATAAAGCTATATTATCAAATCTTAAAATAATTGATATATTACATGGTAAAGGAACAGGTGCTTTACAGGATGCAATACATACACATCTTAAAAGTATTAAATTTATCAAAAATTTTAATTTTGCACCAATAGAGCAGGGTGGTGTAGGGATAACTATTGTAGAAATTTCATAAATTATTGTATTTTAAAATATGGCTAGAATATCTGAACAAAGTATAGAAAAAATTAGAAGTGTCGCTGATATCTATGATATTATCTCATCATATGTGGAGCTTAAAAAAAAGGGAAGAAATTTTTTTGGTTTATGTCCATTTCATGGTGAAAAAACTCCCTCATTTTCCGTAAATACAGAAAAGCAGATTTATAAATGTTTTGGCTGTGGAGAAGGTGGAAGTTCAATTGATTTTATTATGCAAAAACATAATTATGACTTTGTTGAAGCTCTAACATACCTAGCAGATAAATATTCAATAGATTTAGAAATATCAGGATATAATAACAAGACAATGGGTATACGGTCTGAAATCCTTGAAATGAATAAATATACATCTCAAATGTATTATAATAATCTTTTAGATTCTCAAAATAAAAATATATTAAATCATTTAAATCAAAGAGGATTTTCTAATGAAATTATTAAGGATTTTGAATTAGGATTAAGTTTTAATAAATGGGATACGCTATTAAAAAAAATCCAAACTAAAAATTATCAAACTCAATCAATGAAAGCCTCTGGTTTATTTAGTGATGGGAAACATGGATATATTGATAGATTTAGAAATCGAATTATGTTTACTATTCATGATTCAATAGGAAATCCAATTGCTTTTGCTGGAAGAGCTATTGAAAAAGAAGAAAATGCTAAATATATAAATTCTACGGAAACTCCCGTCTATAACAAAAGTAAAGTGCTTTATGGTTTACATCAAACTAAAGACCATATATCTAAATCTAATAATGCTATAATTGTTGAAGGATATTTTGATTTTTTACAACTATTTCAATCAGGTATTAAAAATNTTGTGGCTGTATCTGGAACATCATTTACNGATGGNCATGCACAAATGCTAAAAAGATTAACNAAAAATGCAAAAATTGCATANGATGGAGATAGNGCNGGAATAGCTGCNGCNATAAGAGCTGGNTATGTGCTACTTAAAAATGGTTTAAATCCAAGTATCATTGAAATGCCNGATGGGAAAGATCCTGATGATTGGATTTTAAATGAAGGAACNGAACCTTTTATTNAATCATCAAATAATTCAATTTCNTTAATGAAATTTAGCTTAAGTAAATTTAAAAANGAAAGCGATGATAATATTGCATCATTTATCAATGATACTATCTTAGAATTATCTCAAATTGATGATAGCGTTATAGCTGANATACATTTAAAGGAGTTNGCTGAAATTACCCAAATTTCATTTGAGAGTATAATGCAGAACTTCGAATCTGTAGTTGATAAAAAAAATAAAATACAACAAACAAAGAGTTCTAATTATAATTCAAGACCCACAAACCATTCTTTATCCGTTGAAGATGATTTAATTATGTTATGCTTTTCAAAAGAAAAAGAAATCCGAGAAANAATTTATAATGATTTGAANCCTGATTGGATAGAAAATATTAATACTAGAAGGATATATGATGAAATATACTTACATCTTAATTCTAGATTTGANCCTCAAGCAGAAATAATAATAGATCANTTAAAAGAAAAAGAAGATAAAAATAAATTAGCTGGATTATTATCTGAGAGTGATAAAATTAATCCAACAATAGNTATGGCAAAAAATTCTATTAATAGACTTCACTATAATTGTTTAATGAAAAAAATGAAATCCTTAAGAGAAGAACTGAAAAATTCAGAAAAAGATTTTAAAGATGGAACAAAACTAATTAATGAAATTTCAATTATACAAAATTCTTTAAATAATTTAAAAATTAATTCATGAATAAAATATTTTACATATTAATCTNCATCATATTATTCTCATGTGAAGAAGAAAGNAACTCGAATCCAACAATATCAAATTCATCAAATATGAATATTCAATATAAAATTNATTTGAATTGGAATCAAAANGAAGAGCGATTAAAAACTGGGGTAAATATCCAATGGAAAAAATGGATAGATAATCCATTATTAACATTTATAAAATATGAAATACAAGATGTAAGTACAGAACAAACTAAATGGATTGATTTTATTGAACAAATAGAAGATACATCATATCAAGTTGAATTNCCCACTGGTACATTTTATAGATTATGTGTATTAGCGCATTATTATAATACTAATAGTGATTCAAATGAGATTATATCATCAGATAGTATACAATTTTTTACTCAACCATTATCTTCTATTNAAAATTTAGTAATAAATCCAGAGCCATTAGAAACTACTATCAATTGGGATNCNAGTGATGATCAATCTATAAATAAGCTTATAATTTATAGAGGAAAAATTCTTAATGAAGTATTAAATCTATCTAATGTTAATGCTCCTAATATTAATAGGTCTATGATTTCTAATAATACTGGAGAAATTCAAGATAGTATCATTTATTATAATGATGAAACTGTAGGTGTCTGGCAAAAAATATATGAAGGAACAAATTTAGATATATTATATAATGANACAGATCCATCAGATCCAAATTATGCATACTATTATACCATTAATGTTAAAATAGAGGATAATGATACTGAGNTTATTAATGAAACAGTAATTGCTAATTATAGATATAGCTTAATTGTTCCACAGAATGAAGATGGAAAAATTAATGAAATTGAAAATCAAACTATAAGCTTATTATCTGATCCTGATCAGGAAAATATTATTATACTTCATTGGAATTCTTATTCTGGAGATGATTTTTATAGTTATGAAATATGGAGAACAGATATTGAAAGTACAGATATAGAATCATTGGAAAATAGTGGCCAAAAAATTGTTGAAATTACAACTCAAACTCAAGATTTTTTTGAAGATATAAGCTTGGTGGGATCAGAAAAAACATTNTACTATTTTATTAGAGTAAATAATAATTATGGNTATTCAATTGAATCAAATATTATAGAGGCTGATACAACACTATGAAATTTTACATACTCCTCATTATTCTATTCTCATGCTCCGATATATTCATTCCTGTAAATAATGATTATCAATCTGTATACCTAGATGGAAATGCATGGATTGAAATTGAAGATCAATATGACTGTGATAATGGATTGAGAGTAATTAATAATGAGTTCTTGATTGAAATTTATTTTAGTGGTGGACAAAATTCTACAAATGATGCTGGAGTATTATTTAGCTTTTTAGGTAAAAATACTGAAGACTTCGATGATACTAATTGTNATGGGCAGTNGGATGATACAGAAAACTATANTGATATGAATGGGAATCAGCAGTGGGATGATAGTGATNATTTTGNAGATAGTGAATATATTGTTTTAGCAATATCNAACGATCCATCAAATTCAAATACTCTTAGTTTTTATGTGAATAATCAAAGAACTGAGGTAGAAGTTGATGGTGCAAATTTTTCAGATTCCAGTGAGTTCCATCTTATGCAAATTTTTTCTAATGAAGGCATCATATACTTTAATTTAGATGATAAAGAGATTTACAATATAGCAGATAATATCATGATACAGGGTGAAAGTCTTATGATTGGTGCACTTGCAAATCAAAGCTCTATTAGCAATTTATGGTATGGTCACATAGATGAAGTGAGATTATGGAAAAATTCATTAACAAGCGAACTAAGAACACTACACTATGAATTTCCAGATAAATTAATAGATACTATGCAAAATAATATAATCTGCGATTTAATAGGATTATGGACTTTTAATTATAGTACCCCATCTATCAATATTGAGGATGAAAAGTGTGAACAAATTAATAATCTAAATGCTAATGATTGTGAATGTGATTTATTACTACTAAATGGGATAATATATACCCTGCCAAATAATGAAGTAACATACTCCATTAATAAATTTTAAATAATTTTTTTAATTAGCCTTAAACAAAATAAGCCAATAAATACACCCATAATAGCACCACTTAAAACATCAAGTGGATAATGCACTCCAATATAAACTCTTGAAAACATTATAATAAATAGATAAAACCAAAAATACCATGCATAGTCCTTATATAGATTAGAAAAAATCGTCATTATACTCGCAGTATTTAATGCATGATTCGATGGAAAGGAATAATGCTTCCCACTGCTCCCAACAAGATGATTTACTAAATCACCTAAAGCAAACCACGGACGATCTCTTAATTCCATATGCTTAATATATCTACCTAGCTGATCGCCTATTAGAATAACTAGAGGTATTAATATTAGAAGTTTAATTCTATTTTTTTTATCGGTATAACATAAATAAATCCAAAAAAGTAGTATAAATGGAATCCAATCTTTGGTATTGTGAAATAAGGGCATAATAAAATCAAATATAGGATTGGATAATCCTTTATTAATAAAAACAAGAACTTGATAATCTATTGTATATAAAATCTCTACCATGATGGCTAAAATACAAAAGGGGTACCATTATTAGATACCCCTTTTATTATCCACTTATATGATAAGTTTAATTATTTCATCAACATTACTTTTTGAACTGAAACACCACTAACTGACTCAGCACGCACAAAGTACACACCACTTGTCATGTTAGAAGCATTCCATGTAATAGAATGACTACCTTCAGCAATACTACCGCTGTGAATCA
>NZUX01000047.1 GCA_002703645.1 Fidelibacterota bacterium
ATAAGAAATATCATCTGTTCCAGTATGGCACATGGTAACCGTCGCATTACCTACCTTGAATTTTTGCGCTAATAATGCAAACATAGGTTTACCTACAATATTACTCCTACCAATAATAACAGCATGCTTGCCAGCTGTTTCAATATTATAGTATTCTAGCATTTTAATTATACCATTTGGAGTGCATGGAATGAAACTAGGGTCTCCTTCTAATAAATGGCCTAAATTCAATGGATGAAAACCATCTATATCTTTTTTAGGACTAACATGATTAAGGATTTTTTTTGAGTTTATATGTTTTGGTAATGGAAGCTGAACAAGAATACCATGAAATTTATCATCGCTATTAAGATTTGTTATTAAATCTAATAAATTTTCTTCTGAAGTATCTGCCGAAAGAGAAAAAGTCTCACTATGACAACCATTATTTTTAAACGTCTTTGCTTTATTACGAACATATACTTTTGAAGCAGGATCATCTCCTACAATAACAGCAGCCAATCCAGGTACTACATTCATATCTTTCAGTTTAGCTATATCTTTAGATATCTGATCTTTAATATGACCTGATACTGGCTTTCCAAAAAGAAGTTTAGTGTCCAATGAAAATTAACCTTTATCCTGTGATTCTATTTCTTTAATTCTGTCATCTATATACTCAATAAATGAATTTCCTTTGGCCTCAATAGTAGTTATTATTTCACTATTTTTATCCATTGATTGAAATAATTCATCAGCTATATTCATGGCAGATAAAACTGCTATTTTTAATTGTTGCGAGCTTGCATCCAATCCTGTGCTTTCAATTTCTTTCATTTTAGAATTAACATAATCTGCAATTTTATTTATATAATCTTGATTACCTGTGCTCCTAAGCACGTAATCTTGTCCGTATATATTAACTGTTAAATTTTTACTTTCATTTGACATAAAAACCTACCTTTGAACTATATTATATTTTTCCTTTAAAACTTTAATTATTTTATTCATTATTTCATCAATTTCTTCATCTACTAATGTTCTCTTACTAGAGCTAAATAAAAATGATAAAGCTAAACTATGAAACCCTTTTTCTATATTCTTGCCTTGATATAAATCAAACAAAGAAATATCTTTCAGCAAATCACCTGAGACCTTAGTGATAGATTCTGATATATCCTTATACTGAAAATTTTTATCAATAATAAAAGAAATATCTCTTTCAATTGATGGGTATGGGTTTGGAGGTAAAGCCTTCAACTTCTTTTTAGATGATAAAATTCTATTGATTATATCTAGATTAAATTCTGCTAGAAACAATCCTTCATTTTTAGTGAATAGTTTTGAATCGAGACTAGATGTATTTAATATTCTTCCAATATTTTTTTTATTAACGCTTATCTGTACATCATTATTTTTATCATTAAAATCAACATCTAATCCTATCATACCAAAAAGATAACCAATATCACCTTTTACTGTATATAAATCAAAAGAATTCTTCTCTTTCCAATCTTTTATATCTGTATAATTCCATGCAATTCCTAGATGATTCTCTTGTATATATTGATTGCCATCCTTGGTATTTATTTTCTTATGAATTGTACCAATTTCAAATAATTTAAAATTTTTATTCCCATGATTAATATTATGAGATAAAGCTCTTATTAATCCAGGGACTATTGAATTCCTCAAATATTTCATATCCTTACTCAAAGGATTAGAAATCTCAACATCCATTCCAGATGTAAAAAAATTATTTTCATTTTCAGATAATAAACTATTTGAATAATGCTCATGATATCCATTTAATGATAGAATCATAGAAATATTTTTAAGGTTAATATGTTTATCATCTTCAACACAGGAATATGAAGATGAGAAGCTATCACTATATTCTATACTATCATAGCCATATACTCTCGCCACCTCTTCACATAAGTCCACCTCCCGTTCAAGATCATTACGAAATGATGGGATTTTACATTTTAGGAAGTCGCCAGAGGGTTCTACATCTATTGATAATTGATTAAAAATGCTCTCTATATTTTCTTTATCTAGATTTGTTCCAAGCAATTTATTGCAATTATTATAGTTAAAATCAATATACTTAGATTCTTTCTTTTTAGGATAAATATCTTTAACTCCATCTAATACATCGCCACCAGCTATCTCTTGAATTAAACAACAAAGTCGATTCATAGCATTTTCTAAATTATTTATATCTGTATCTCTCTCAAAACGTTTTGAAGCATCTGTACTTAAATCTAAAAGCTTAGCACCCTTTCTAATGGTGACTGGATCAAAATAAGCACTTTCTATTAAAATATCAGTAGTATTTTCATCAACACAAGAATTATCAGCTCCAATTATTCCAGCAATCGCTATTGGTTTATCTGCATCACAAATTAATAAATGATTTTCATTAACCTCTCTTTTAATCCCGTCAAGACAAAGTATATTTTGTTTTTTTGCAGCTGTTTTTATGATAATTTCTTTTTGGCTAATTTTATTGTAATCAAAGGTATGCATTGGATGTCCTTGGTCAAACAGAATATAATTAGCTGCATCAACGACATTATTAATACTCTTTTGGCCAATAGACTCTAATCTTTTTTTAAGCCAATCTGGAGATTCTTGAACTTTAATATTCCTAATAATCCGGCTACAATACCTAGGACATAAATCAGAATTATCAATTGTAATATTAATTTCATTGTTTATAGAAGCAGAAGAAATTGAAAGCTTGTTTTCTTTTAATTTTAATTTTTGATTTTCTATAATAGCAATTTCTCTTGCAACACCTAGGTGACTAAAACAATCACCCCTATTTGGAGTTAAATCTAATTCAATAATATCTGAGCTATCGTTGAAATATATTTCAGCAAAATCCTTACCTAGAGAATCATTCTCTAATATCATAATCCCTTCATGAGAATCACTAATACCAAGCTCTTTCTCTGAACAAATCATACCATTTGAAACTTGTCCTCTTATTTTTGTTTTCTTAATTTTAAAATTTCCATTATCCAAAGTTGCGCCAGGAGTAGCTAATGGGACATAAATTCCCTCTTTAACATTCGGAGCACCACAAACTATTTCAAGTTTATCATCTCCAGTATCAACTATACATAAATTTAAATGGTCTGATTCTTTAATCTTTTGAACGGATATAATTTTTGCAATGATAACACCTTGGAAACTAAAAGATTTCTTTTTTACGCTACACTCTAANCCAAGCGCTGTTAATTCTTTTTCTAAATCTTCTAATGATGATTTAAAATCAATATGCTCTTTTAACCAATCAGTAGATACTATCATTTAAATTGTCCTGTAAATCTTATATCTCCTTTATAAAATTCTCTAATATCCTCAATTCCATAAAGTAACATTGCTATTCTTTCAATTCCAACTCCAAANGCATATCCAGTTAACTTAGATGCGTCATAATCAACATTATTGAAAACTTTAGGATCAACCATCCCACAACCTAATATTTCAAGCCAACCAGTGCCTTTTGTAATTCTTTTATCTGATTCACTTTCAAGCCCCCAATAAACATCCATTTCAGCACTAGGTTCAGTAAANGGAAAATAACTTGGTCTAAATCTAGTTTTAACATCATTACCAAATAGTTCTCTAGCAAAATAATTTAAAACAGATTTCAAATCAGAGAATGTAACATTTTCATCAACATAAAGTCCTTCAATCTGATGAAATAAGCAATAACTTCTTACACTAACATCTTCATTTCTATAAACTCTTCCAGGAGCGATAATCCTTATTGGAGGTTTATTATTAAGCATAAAATGAATTTGTGAATTAGATGTATGCGTTCTCAAGACATGTCCATCATTTAAATAAAATGTATCTTGCATATCTCTTGCAGGGTGATGCTTTGGTATATTTAAAGCTTCAAAATTAAAGAAATCAGAGTCAACTTCTGGACCATATGCTATAGAGAAACCAATCTTTGTAAAAATTGACTCAATTTGTGATATAACNTTAGTTAATGGATGCACACAACCAGTATTAGTNATTTTNCCTGGAAGAGTAACATCNAGTGAATTNTTATTTTGTTTTTCACTAGATGNTATNGTAGATACTTTTGCTGAAATTACATTAGTAATTNTTAACTTTAAATCATTAAGNATATTACCAAATTTAGGACGCTCTGCAGAATCAAGATTAGCAAGCTCTGAGAATAAACTAGCAACCAATCCTTTTCTTGATAGATATTTATTCTTAATCTTCTCAAGATCTTCAATTGAATTGACAATAGAAATCTCTTGGTTAAACTTGTCATTAACCTCATTGATTTTTATATCAATTTTCATTTTGATTTTACTTTGATATTAATTTAACTAAATCAGCAAAAGAATCAGGNTCATGAACAGCCATATATGCTAAGGATTTCCTATTAATCTCAATCTGATTTTCCTTAAGGCTTGCTATAAACTTTGAATAGCTTAAACCATGCTGTCTAACAGCAGCATTGATTCTTATAATCCATAATTTNCGAAAATCTCTTTTTCTAGNTTTTCTATCTCTATATGCATATTGCAAAGATTTTTGAACAGCNTCCTTAGCTGTTCTATAATTAGATTTTCTTGTCCCAAAGTAACCNTTGGCACTTTTAATTATTTTTTTATGCTTTTTACGTCTTGGTACTGAACTATTTGCTCTAGGCATGATCCTCTCCTTTTATTGAATCATTTTCTTTGTTCTTTTTTCCATTGCTTTACTNATGGTNGTATCCTTNCGGAGACGCCTCTTCCGGTTCGGACTTTTCCTTGTAGACAGGTGTCTNTTNCCTGACTTATTATATTTCACCTTGCCTGAGCCTGTTTTNGAAAAACGCTTAGCAGCGCTTTTTTTTGTTTTCATTTTAGGCATCTTTATTCCCCTTTAGCTTTCTATATTGGACTTAAAACNACAGATATTCTACGACCTTCAGTAGATGGTTTTTTATCAATNTTAGATATTTCNCTTAANCCNTCAATAACTTCATCTAAAATTTNNACNCCATCTTCCATNCTNCCCATCTCACGACCTCTNAACATTACTGTTATTTTAAGTTTATCTCCATTTAATAAAAATTTTTGACCTTTTTTTAATTTTGTAATTAAATCATGTTTTCCAATATTAGGTCTTACTCTTATTTCTTTAACATGTANTACATGTTGCTTCTTTTTATTTAACTTTTTCTCTCTTTGTTTTTCATANCGGTACTTACCATAGTCAATTATTTTACAAACTGGGGGGTTAGAGTCTGGTGAAAGNTCCATCAAATCNAGCCCTGCCATAAGAGCNTTATTTAAAGCTTCACTAATNCTGCATATTCCAACTTGCTGACCATCCTGATCTATAAGCCTTACTTTTAATGCTTTTATATCNTCATTTAATCGCGGTTTATTTTTTTTCGTGACTANAATCTCCTTATAAGTTTANACACATATCTCAAACAAAANATTTCGAGAGAGGCGTAATATAATAATTTGTATATGACAATACCAAAATAGAAAATTATTTAATAAAAAAAAGAATTCACTATCAATTTTGTGGTCGATACTGGAGTCGAACCAGTGACCTCTACGATGTCAACGTAGCGCTCTAACCAACTGAGCTAACCGACCAATAACTTTTACTCATTAAAGGTTGACAGAATTCTATTATACTTTGCTATATCATTTAAAATATTTAATGCNCNANAATATTCAGAATCAANATATAGNCTNGTTTTAACCTGCATACTATTGCTAATTGCNATTCTTGAATACTCTCTTAAAATCATATTTATTATCCACTTANTATTTTCTTCTTGATAGAAAAATATATCTTTCTTTTCATCTATATATTTTTCNAAATCTTTAAACAATTTATTATATTTACGTTTTGATAATATCCTTTGAAATAAATCTTTTNNACNTTTAGAATCTTTAGAAAAATCTGAAGATGATAATATCTTCTTTTTCAAATTGTCCAACTCCACTTCAGATTCCACCTTATAAGTAAAATTATGCGCTTCAANAAATTTTTTAAAATTATCAANAATTTTTCTTCTANAATTTGCTATNCTTGATTCTTTAAAAATAAATTTTTGATCAGAATTACTTAGATTAACACCAGAATGTGGAGCCTTGATTTTTCCATATAATATTTTAATATACCATTCAATCACTTCAGATTGTAAAGATATCTGCACTAAAAGATTTTTTTTATCATCNCNAATNACTTTTAATATTTGCTTAATATCAGNATATTCTATATCAGTAATATAATTTTCCACATCTGNNATATCTCTAGGNTCTAATCCATTTAACACATTCAATAATTTTGATAAAATTTGATATAAACTATGACCTGCAATTTTTTTATTTTCTTCACTTTTNGAATCTTTATACAAGTTTTTTTCAATTAAATATTTTTTTAATTCNTTAATCGGCCTCTTATCTTTTANTTCTAAATCAATGAAATNATTTTTAAACATATATGCATAAAGTATAACTTCNTCAATATTATCATATGTTAAATTATTAAATCTTTCNTATCGATTTAATTGNCTATATAGTTTTTCAACATCTTCAAGAAACATATATCTATTNGTTAATTCAATNATTTTTTTCTTACTAGTAATAATTTCTTCATGATAATTTTTAGTNTTTTTTAAGATATTAATTGCAAAAATAGAAGAATCTAAATCAAGATAATTTTNATCATATTTATACATTAAA
Source organism: Fidelibacterota bacterium (assembly GCA_002703645.1). Classification (GTDB taxonomy): domain Bacteria; phylum Fidelibacterota; class Marinisomatia; order SCGC-AAA003-L08; family D37C17; genus TMED161. The sequence continues at coordinate 6,714 of NZUX01000047.1, forward strand.
AAATTTTCATATAATNAAAATGCATTATTAGTAATATCAAATCCATAATCATTTGCAAACGAAATGAACAATCTCTGATTAGATGATAAGGAATTAATGAATGGCGGAATAATATTTATTTTCGTAGGTATATCCGGAATTATACCTTTTCCTCCTTCAATTTTTCTACCTATGGAAGTGTAAAATGTAGAATCTGTTTTATCCAATCCATCAGTTAAAGAATTATTACCAAGATAATCCATTTTTTGAATTATTCTTCCACTGGGGAGGTAATATTTTGAAGTAGTAACTTTAACTGATATTGTATCATTTAATTTATTAGTCATTTGGACTAACCCTTTACCAAATGAGTTCTGTCCAGAAACTACCGCTCTATCTAAATCTTGAAGTGCCCCAGCAACAATCTCACTGGCTGAAGCTGAACGTCTATTTTGTAATACTAGAATTGGTAAATTTTTATCAATAACAGGGTCGTTTTTAGAGAAATATTCTTTATAACTTGCTCTACCTTTTTTTATAAGTATAGGATTTTCTATATCTTTAGGTAATAAGGCATCTAAAATATTGATAGATTCTCTTAAAAGTCCACCACCATTAAATCTTAAATCAATTATTAGTGCTTTCATCCCATTATTTGACATATCAACCAAAGCTTCCTTGAAATCTTTTGAAGTATTCTTTGAAAACCTTGTTAATTTAATATATCCTATATCATCTTCATTTAAACCCCAATAAGGGATATTCTTTACCTGTATATTTGATCTTCTTAATGTGAATTCTTTTCTTTTTTTGCCGGGATTGCGCAATATTTGAAGTGTTACAGGGGTATCAATTTCTCCTTTAAGTAATTTAACTGTCCCTGATCGCCCTAATCCTATAGTATTAGTACTATCAATCTTTAAAATCATATCGCCTGCCATTAAACCCTCAAAATAAGATGGACTATCTTCAAAAACTTGTACAATAATTATAGTATCCCTTACTTCTGATATCTTCATTCCTACTCCACCATACCTTCCTTTTGCTAATACTTCATAGCTATCTTTACTTTTACCCATAAGAATCTTTGTATATGGATCAAGTGGAGACATCATGCCTTTTAAACCTGATAAAATTACATCCGAGTTATTTACAGAATCGACATAAGATCTTTTTAAAATTGAAAATACCTGATCAAACAACTCTAAATAATCTTCTTTATTTTGATCAGAATTTGTTTTTTTTGCACTACTAACCTTAGATGAATTTATTTTTCTAGATAAGTTATCTTTAGATTCCTTTTTATTTTGAGTAAAAACAACACTAAATAAAAGAAAGATAATAAATAGGTGATATTTAAATAATTTAATCATATACTACGCTTTATATTAATCTTTTTCCATATCAAATCATGAATTTCTTCTTCAGATAGCATCCCATCTACAACAAAATATCTATCTGGACTTTGCAAGGCTAGCTCTTTATATCCAACTATAACATCCTCAAAAAAGACCTTTGAATTATTTTCCATTCTATCTTTATTTTTACCCATTCTTAATAATGAGTTTTCATAATCAATATCTATAATTATAGTCATTAGAGGATTCAAGTTTCTTGTAACAAAAAGATTACATTTTTTAATAATTTCTTTATCTATTTTTTTACCATATCCTTGATAGGCTAATGTACTATCACAAAAGCGATCACAAACAACTAATTTATTTTCATTTAAATCTGGATAGATATTTTCATTTGTTAATTGAGCTCTGGCGGCAAGAAACAGCATTGTCTCAGCTTCATTGCATATATCCATATTTTTATCAAGCAAAATATCTCTAATTTTCTCAGATAGGTAATTACCTCCAGGCTCTCTATAAACACTATAAGGAATTTTTTTTTCTAATAATTTAGACTCTAGTAATCTAATCTGAGTAGATTTCCCAGACCCGTCAATTCCTTCAAAAACAATTAAATTATTCAAAACTAATATCCTGCTTTTGCAACAACAATAACATACTCACCTTTTTCCTTTAATATTATTTTACCTGAACTTACTGATTGGAGATTAGTATAAAATGTTTGTTCATATATTTTAGTCATTTCTCTCGCAATGAAAACTTTTCTATTACCTAATATATTAAACAAATCCTTAATAGTTTTTAAAACTCTTTTTGGTGATTCATATATAATAATACTACCTTCAAAAAAAGATATCTCTTCAAGTTTTTTTTGCCTACCTTTTTTCTTGGGGAGAAAACCTATAAAATAAAAACAATCAGAAGGAAGTCCTGATATTGATAATGATGAAATTACAGCGCTAGGACCGGGAACCGGAATAACTTTAATATCTGGATATTCCTTTTTTATATTAGAAATTAAACGATATCCTGGATCGCTAATACAGGGAGTCCCAGCATCTGTTACCAGTGCTAGATTTGCCCCATCAACTAATAATTTTGAAATAGAATCTATTTTTTTATTTTCATTGTATTCATTTTGGGTAATCATTTTTACATCTATATCATATTTATCAAAAAGCCTTTTGGTTACCCGAGTATCTTCGCAGACAACATAATCTACATCATTTAAAATTTTCACTGCTCTATAAGTAATATCATCTAAATTCCCAATAGGTGTAGAAATTACAAATAATGATCCTGGGGTCATTTTAGGCAATGCTTAATAGATTTATCAATAATTTCTAAAGCGTGATTAATTTCTTTTTTTGATATATTAAGATGAGGTCTAAATCGAATAGATTTATCACCCGAAGGTAAGATTAATAATTTATTTTTCATCATTTCCTTCCACAAATCATCTCTTTCTGTCATTGATGGCAAATCAAATGCAGCCCACAAACCCAAGCCTCTAGAGTTGGTAATGTATGCAGGATAATTATTTTGAAGAGATTCTAAGCCCTCAAGTAAATATTTTCCCATTTGTTCAGAATTCACTAATAAGTTCTCTTCCTCAATTATTTCTAGTATTATTTTAAATCGCATCATATCAACTAAATTTCCACCAAAAGTTGAATTGATTCTACTTGATTCAGAAAAAACATGATCCTTTACTTCCTCTACCCTCTTACCTGCAAGAACTCCGCAAACTTGTGTCTTTTTCCCAAATGATAATACATCAGGTATAGGCTGCTTTTCAATAGGAGGTTCACATTCGCATAAACTAGGAATATAGTTTTGATGTGCCCACATCTTACCAGTTATTCCAATACCAGTCTGCACCTCATCATAAATCAAAAGAAATTCATGCTCATCAGCTAAATCTCTTAATTTTTTTAAAAATTGGCATCTAAAAAAGTTATCTCCGCCCTCTCCTTGTATAGGTTCAATTATTAAGCCTGCGATATCATCAGGGTTATTTTTAACTGCATCTTTTATTTGCTCAACCGCTAAATTTTCTTTTTTGATAACATCTTCTAATATTTCATCTGTTATTGGATATGTTAAATAAGGATTATCAATCCTTGGCCAATCAAATTTAGGAAAATACATTGTCTTTCTAGGGTCCGTCGTATTAGTCAGAGACATGGTATACCCAGATCTTCCATGAAAAGCTTGCTTAAAATGAATGATTTGTGAACCCTTTTGTTTTTTACCAGATTCTATATTTTTTCTAACTTTCCAGTCAAATGCAACTTTTAAAGCATTTTCAACTGCTAATGATCCACCCTCAATAAAAAAAGTATGAGGTAGATAGTCTGGTATTGCAACTCGATTAAAGGTATCAAGAAAATCAGCATAATAGATATTATATAAATCAGATAATGTTGGTTTGATTTTTGAAACTTTAGCTAATAAATCTAAATTTTCAATGATTCTTGGATGATTATAACCTACGGAAGCAGAGGCAAACATTGAAAACATATCTAAGTATTTTTCACCAGTAGATTCATCAACAATATAAGATCCTTCACTTTTATCAAGATCCATAATAGGTTGAAAACCATCAGCTAATATGTTTTTTGATAAAATCTGTCTAACATTTTGTGCTTTTATCGACATTTCTATTTCTCCAAATCAAATTTTATTCCTTGAGCTAGAGGCAAATCATGGCTCCAATTAATTGTATTAGTCTGCCTCCTCATATAAGCTTTCCATGCATCAGAACCAGATTCTCTTCCACCACCGGTTTCTTTTTCACCCCCAAACGCACCACCAATTTCAGCCCCAGAAGTTCCAATATTTACATTAGCTATACCACAATCACTACCCCGTGCAGATAAAAATCTCTCAGAGTTAATAACACTATTCGTAAAGATAGCTGAAGATAACCCTTGTGGGACATTGTTATGCATAGATATTGCTTCATCAAATGTATCATAACTCATAACATATAAGATTGGAGCAAAAGTTTCTTCTTTTACAATATCAAAATCGCTATTCACTTTAATAATTGTAGGCTCTACATATGCTCCATTATCTTGATTTAGTGGATTACCTCCATATAGGACTTCTCCACCTTCTTCTTTTGCTTTATTAATAGCGTTACTATAATCATCAATTGCCATACTATCAATAAGAGGCCCCATAAGCGTATTAGAATCTAATGGATTTCCAATTCTAACTTGTTTATAGGCATTAACTAATTTCTCAATAAGGCTATCAAAAATTGAGCTATGAGCAATAATTCTCCGTGTAGAGGTACATCGTTGACCAGCAGTTCCTACAGCTCCAAAAACAATTGCAGGAACAGCTAAATTCATGCTAGCTGTTTCATCAACTATAATTGCATTATTCCCACCTAATTCTAAAATTGTTTTACCTAATCTCTTACCTACTTTCTGTGCAATACCAATACCCATTCTAGTTGAACCTGTAGCTGATATTAGAGGAACTCTAGGATCATTAACTAATTTTTCTCCTATTACACTACCACTACCTATAACTAAATTAAAAATTCCTTTATATCCATTTTTCTCAAGGACTTCGTTACATAAATTTTGAACAGCAACTGCTGTTAAAGGTGTCTTTGAAGAAGGTTTCCATATTGATATATTACCACATACTGCTGCAATAAATGAATTCCAAGCCCATACTGCTACTGGAAAATTAAACGCAGAAATTATTCCTACATTCCCAAGTGGATGCCATTGTTCGTACATTCGATGATTTGGTCTTTCTGAATGCATCGTCAAGCCATACAATTGACGAGACAATCCTACTGCGAAATCAGCTATATCAATCATTTCTTGAACTTCACCATCACCTTCCGCTTTGATCTTACCCATTTCAAGAGATACTAAACTCCCAAGAGCATCCTTATGCTCACGTAATTTGTTTCCCATTTCAAAAATTAATTGTCCTCTTACAGGGGCTGGAACCTTTCTCCATTCTTCAAAAGCTTCTAAAGAAGCATTGATAACTTTTTCATAATCAACTTCAGAACATTTATGAACAGTAGCAATTTTGCTACCATTAGATGGGTTTAAGGATTGAATAGATCCTTGGTCTATCGTTTGCATCCAAGGTTTTCCACCAATACATGCACCATAGTTTTCGCTTGATATAGATAATTTTTTTAAAATATCTTCCATAATCTCCTCATATTTATTCTTCTACAATATCTTTCTTTTTATCTTTATATGCCCAATAGGATAATGTCATAATCATAAGTACCAAAATAATTAAAGTTGGGCTATATATATATATTAACTCAGTAACACCATTGCTTACTTTTGTTGTTTGCCAATAGCTAAACTTGATAAGCTCTTCAAATCTACCAATCAATAAAGAAATTCTTCCCATAACTGCGAATCCAAATGAAGCTCCAAATTTAATCATTAAGAAATAGACACCTATCCTACTAACTTTACCAATTATTCCCTTATGTTCTTTAGAAAAGAAAAAATAAACTAAGCCGCTAATTACACCAACTAAAATGATGATTTCATTAATTATACTATAGTATGTACCCGACAAGTTCACTGTTGAAGATTTAATTTGAGTAAGTAAATTAGAATTTAAAAACACATAAAATTTTAAACCTGCCATCATCCCAACGATATATGCTATTGATATCCTAGATAGCCAATCATATTTTTTTGATAATCTAAATAGCATAAATATTCCTAAAATCAATGGAAATACATACGTTCCATCAAATTCAAACCCAGCTTTAACATACTTAGGGAAAAGTCTTCCAAATAGGTTGGGCCAAATCGTATCCCAAAAGGTTATTGTGAAAATATATCCAGCAGAAACTCCAACAAAAATATGTTCAGCAATTTTATAAAATGGATTATCACCATATAAATAACTAAATATGCTTAAAGTAAGCAATACAATACACCATATACCTAAGATTTCATACATCAGTCATTTCTCCTACGTATTATGTAATATGATATATTCCCAAAAATAATAAAAATCACCATTAATAAATGAGCTATTGATTGAGCAGACATTCTAGAGGTTGCCTTGCCTGGAATTATTGAGACATCTTTATTTAAGAACTTATTATCTTTTTCATTACTTAAATATTTAAACACCATCTGTTCATATTCAGCAGCACCTGGCATCCCTGCAAGTATACCTCTAATTTGACCAGATTCTACATATGGAATAGCATCAGTAACCATTATTGATGTACACCCTGATGATAATGGAACATTATTTTCATCACAAGCAAATTGAACCCATTCAGCATTGCCAGGTACCCCTGCCGATAGATCGAAAACAAAATCAAAATCTGTAACATTATAAACACTATCCATCATAGGGATATCTTTAATAAGAGTATTATTAACATCTTGTGTAAAAATAGATCTTATATCAGTAGCAATTCCTCTAATTATAATCTCTCCACCAGCTTTATATGGGAAGCTTACATAATCAATGTGCTCTGTTAGATTAAATAAGCCAGATTCAACAACTTCTTGCATGGCATACTTAGCCATCATTAATCCTTCAGGCCAAAGAGGTACAGTGTAAACCTTAACGCCTTTAGAAAAAAGATGTTGTAAAACAGCAACAGACATTGGGTGAATTTCAGGTTTAGTACTTGCCCCATATTCAAAAGAAACTAAAACTCTATCTCCCTCTTTAAGGCTATTAAGTTCTTTAAAAACAATTTCTGAGTTAGATGTTGTTTTAATTGGAATATTTATCCATCCTGGTTTGATTAAAGGAATTAAAACAGATAAGCCTATCAGTAAAAATATAAATCTTCTATCTAATTGCCCTAGCTTGATAAATATATTTTTAATTTTATTCATCAATCACCAAGTATAGACCTTTCTCTTCCTGTAATAATTCTATATGATTGTGCAATAGTTCCTAAAGCAATACCAATCATAATTGCTCTTGAACCTGCAGTAGCAGGAACATCCATTATCCATTCTTGAAGATCTGGAATTTTAAATAAAGATAAATCAGATAAATTGAAATATAAAATTATACCTGGAAGAGCAAGCATACTTATGACTAAAGAATAAAGCATTATCTTCTTATTTTTAAACCTACTAGCTATAATTGCAAAAATAAGACAAATATAAATTTCTAATGCCATCCACCATGGTATTAATTGACCAACTGGAACTCTACCTATCATTAAAAATATACCAGAGACTAATAATAATGTTGCTTCAAAATTTCTAATTTTAAATGCCCTATATGAAGCAGAGGCTACAAAAAAAGCAAGCAGAGCAAACATAGTTGCTCCTAAAGGAAGATAAATGTTATGGAACATCCAATAAAAAGCAGACCCTTCCTTTTTTAAATGAGGTCCCATCGCAACATCTGAACCATTATAAATAAATCCAAAAATTATCATTAAAATAAATCCTGCTAGCGTAACAATACTATATCTCCAGTTGTTTCTTCTATTGGCTACTTTATTTAAATGTAGTTGGAGGAGATTAATAACGCCAAGGAATGCTGCAAAACCAGATATTATATCGAACCATTGAGTTGCATCATTATCAATAAAATTATTAAGAGGAGAATAGTTAATAAAATGACCAAAAAGAGTTAAGAATCCAATAAAAACAACTAAAAAATAAGCTACTTGACGTTTCATTTTATTACATTCGTCCTAAATAAAGATGTAATATCAAAATTGATATACCCATAACCATTAAGAATAGAAGAAAGAAATACAATTATAATCAATATCATACAACCCACTTTAACATAATCTTGTCCTTTAATACTTCCTAGCATTTCAGGGCTTCCTGAAAGATAAGCGCTGGCTGCATAAAATTCTTCTCCTATCAAAGTATAGTCACACGCTGTAACAAAGAATGGAATCTGTGATGAAGAACCTGTCCCTGCAATCTGAATCGCTCCAATAGAATTACCAGTTTCTGCAAGGATTAATGATTCTGCGTAAAACTTTCCTTGAAAAAATACCGCAGCAGGTTTTTCTCTTAACATTATACCATTAACACCAGCAGCATATGCAAATTGATCATCTGTAACATAATGAACCATATCATTTCTATATAAATCAGGTCTTCCTTTTTTAAGATAAGATTCTTTGCATGTTTCTTTAGCTGTTTCCATAACAATAGGAACACAAACAGGAACATGTAAGTTTGCTTCATATTCTGCAGTCATTCCTGCGACATGCCCAAGTATAGTTAAGCCAGATATTGTATCTATTTGGTCTAAACTAGAAATTCCCGGAACATACAAAACTGGAGTGCCCATCTCTGTTGCTCTACCAACAGCCTCTTCCATTGCCTTAATTGCAGCTATAGGTCTCATATATATTTCTTCGCCACTTTTAGCTTTTTCTATAAAATACTCTACGACAAAGCAAAGCAATACAACACAAACAAAAGTTGTTTCATTCCCGATTAAAAATATTTCGAATGGAATGAAAAAATATAATAGTAAAATAAAGATAGGGAAAAATATGTATTTAATATACTTATTCATGACTGAGTATTTAAATTGATTCTTTCAATTTCATCAATTAAAAAATTAATATTTCCTTTTTTTTCTAAAATTTCTGCAAAATTATAATATTTTTTATTACTAATAAAACAGGTGGCTATTGGGCCTAAAAACACAAGAAACTGGCTACCTATAAATGAAATATATTTACTACTTTCTAAAAAGAAAATAGCTGGTGCAGATAGTCCTCTATCAACTATTTCTTTAGCTAAATTTGATATCATTTTTTCTTCGCTAGTCATCTTATTAAATTAATACAATTAATGTGATAAAATAACCTCTAAATTTGCTCTTGGTATAATTTCTTTACTTCCATCTTCAAATTCTATTTCAGCAACCCTAGATGTTGTTTCTGTATTAATTTTTACAAGTTCTGATGGAAGGTTGGTGACTTTTCCAATTTTGCCAAAAAATGGTTCTCTAATTATTCTCACAGTAGATTTAGTTGAAATGGCTAAGCTATCTTCATTGAAAGATTCAACTGATTGCTCATCAGTATCAGATCCAATAAATATTTCAGGCCTCATAACTCCTGCTCTTATTTGAGTTGCTCCATTTATAGATGCAAACTGCCCATCTTTTTTATTTAATAGTTCATAAGTACGATTTGCCATTTCGATTTGACCAAATCCCTCAGTAACTATAATTGTAGTGGTATCTTCCATTCCCGTTATAGCAACACCAAGAGGCTTCTTAAGAATTTTTGTTAGTGTACTATAATCAATTCCACCGCAAACAATCCCTTTTGCATCTAATGCATTTATTTTTTTATAGAAATCATACGTTAATGTTGATTTTATTATAATAATTTTATCTTGAAGATTATCTGATTTATCTATATCTAAACTATCTATAGATTTAATATATCCTTTTTTTTCACCACCAATACCTATAATACCTTGAATAAGCATTCCATAAGAGCTAACTAAAACTCCTTCTTTTTTAAAAATATCACTAATTTTACCAGGAATATAAGCATCTACCTCAATGGGAAAAGGTTTTTCAGAAATAATAACTTGCCCAGTAACATCTGAGATATTCCCAATGGTTCCATCAAGAGGGGAATTAACTTCACTTTTAAAAAAACCAAATAACCCTTTACTACGAGCTATAACTTGTCCTTTTTTAATTTGCTCATCAACTTCGCATAGCATGCAATCTGAAACTTGATCAGGGTCTATATTTAGCTCATTAGCGATATTTACCATTTGTACATTACCAGGAATTTCTGTCGAAGCAACAATCTTATTGGCATCTACCATTGTACCTTCTTCAACATGAACCTTACCTTTTAGAGGTAATATTCTATCTTTATCTATTGATGTTTTTTCTAAAATTTTAAGTCCAGGAGTATATGACTTTGACATTATATCTCCAATNTTGGATATTCGTTCANAGATTGGCTCCAAGNANTNATAAGTTTTTTTCTATNTTTAGTNTCTAATTTAAAATTAAATGGACGACCTCTACCATCTAATATAATTCCAACTTCTCCACCATATATATCACCTGAAAATTCTTTTTTACCATTTAATTCAAAATNATTTTTCATNCTAAATTGAGCTTTACATGAACTGAAATCAGNATCGATTAAAATAATNTCACCATATTTAAGNTCTCCATTAATTTCTTTGCCATTAATTTTAAATGAGTAATCCATTATTGAAGCACCTAATTCATCTAATCCAGATGGAGCAATACAAGTACCTAATCTAATAAGACAATCCTTATTAAAAACTTCGATGGCTGCTTTCTCATATACAGAGGCAAGAACCCCTAGTTGTGGCATCATAAAGATAGAATCTACTGCTAATTGAGTCACTCCNTCAGGGAGNAAAGANTCAATCAGCATTTTGCAAGCTTGTTCTCTTCTTGGTGCATGCGAAAGAACTCCACCAGATCCTACAATCATATCTAAATCTTTCATATTTACCAAAGTTTCACCTGTCATNGTTTGATCAAAAGTATCTGAAATCGTTCTCTCTTGCTGTACTCCTTTTAAAGAAACAGCAAACTTTTTATGTTGATCAAAAGATAATCTAAGCGCTTCTCGTGCAATCGCCTGTTCTATAATAAGNTCTTCTAGGGTTTGNGGGATTGTTGTTGGTCTTATCATTTTATTTGCGATTCTATTTGTTAAATCTGATTCATCAATCTCATGACTTAACCATCTAGATACATTGTCTACACCTGCNTCTGCAAGAACGTTNCATATAGAATAACTCATTCCATAATTAGCGCTTACTGTTCTATTAAATTTATTATCAAACACCGAAAATACATCGGTAGTTGCACCTCCAATATCAACTCCAACTACGGAGATGCTTTCTTTCCTTGCAATCCTTTTTATAATTTCACCAACAGCACCAGGAGTTGGCATNATTGGACAATCCGTCCAATTGGTTAANTTGTCATAACCTGGNGCTTGAGCCATAACATGTTCCATAAATAAATCATGTATTTTATCTCTACTTGGCTGAAGATTTTCTACTTCTAAAGTAGGTCGTATATTATCAACCATTTTCAAGTCTGTTTTATCTACTAAAGTTTTATTGATTTCCTTTCTAGCTTCTTTATTTCCAGCATATATGATAGGTAATTTATAATCATTACCAAGACGAGGTTTAGGATTTGCTGCAGATAAAATTTCAGCAAGTTCAACAACATGAGATTTTGTACCGCCATCAACTCCACCTGAAAGTAATACCATATCAGGCCTAAGCTCTCTAATACGCTTAACTTTCTCATGATATTTTCTACCATCATTTGAAGCGATAATATCCATAACTATAGAACCTGCACCAAGTGCTGCTCTTTGAGCACTTTCACCAGTCATATTTTTAACAACACCCGCAACCATCATCTGNAGTCCNCCACCNGCAGAACTAGTAGAAATATATAAGTCAATGCCATTAGCATCTTTTTNANAAGTATTGATAAACTTTTCTCCATCAAGAATTTTACGANCTGATAACTCTTCAAGCTCCATTATAGCATTTAGAACTCCTCTTGTTACATCTTCAAATGGAGCCTCTACGGTTGTAGGGGCCTCCCCTCTATATGTCAATCTATATTCACCATCAATATTCTCAATTAAAATTGATTTTGTTGTAGTGGAACCACAATCAGTCGCTAATATTACATTTATATTTTCAGGTATTTTGTTCATTATTATAAAATAAAATATAGTATATAAAGATAAAATGATGGTGCTGCAAAAGAAATTGAATCAAAACGATCTAAGAATCCTCCATGTCCCATTAAAATATTACTTGTATCTTTAACGTTTGCTTGCCTTTTAATAAANGATTCTCCAAAGTCACCTAATTGCCCAACAATACCTAGAATAANAGCAAAGAACATAAAATTCATATCACTAAATCCATATNAATTTCCCNATAGGTATAAATAAGCCATTATAATTACAACCCCTACAAAACCACTAAAACATCCAATCCATGTTTTTTTTGGACTAATGGATGGCAAAATTTTATTATTTCCAAATTTAGAGCCAAAAATAAAAGCAAATGTATCACATATCCATGTACTTACAAATAATAGGTATGTTAAAAACATCCCATTTTCAGCGCTACGCAAATATATCAAGCTTGAACAAAGACAAATTCCTATCCAGAAAAAACCCATTAAATAGTAGGAAATATTNATGACGTTGGATTCTNTACTAATTAACATTTCATATACGAAAATAAATAAAAATATTAATNTCATCAAATTTGNCATATCTATAAAATTAAATATAGAGTTTAAAAAAATAGTCATATTTAAAGCTAAGAATAGATACTTATTGATATTACCATTAATAAGGGATGTTAATTTGCTATACTCGATAGAGCAAAAAAATAGAATCACTAGTACCATTAAGGGGAATGCTGCATGAGAATAGATCCCATAAAGCATAATTGGAACACCAAGAATATTAACTATAGAACGAGANTTATTAGATATATTAAACATTAATTAACTGAGTATATTCTTATTCCATTNTTNTGCTCAATAGCTGTACTGCTTAATTGAATCTTTACCATATACTTATTATTATAATTTGTTTCAATGTTTGTATACGTCCTCTTAGGAATATTTTCTACAACCTTATCTATTGATATTNTATTATAATTTTCAATTTTAACAGGATAGTATATTTTTTGATATCCAGGTAAGTTTAAATCTTTTACCTTGCAGAAAGATATACTAATAAATAAAAATGTCATACAAACGCTAATTTTGTTTTTTATAGACATTGTCTCCCCATTTAATAACTTTAACTTTTACTTCTGTCGTTCCTTCTTGAACAAAATCCAACTTTAGTGCTGCGCCATAAGAACAATCTAAAATTCTGCCATCAATATACGGACCTCTATCATTTATTCTCAAGGTTAAAGATTTACCATTACTCAAATTTGTAACCTTGACAACGGAATTTAATGGTAATGTCTTATGTGCTGCACTAATTCCATCTTTATCATAAATTTCACCGTTTGCAGTCAAATTTCCATCAAAGCCATCATCCAATCCATAAAATGATGAAATACCATAAAAAGTATCTTTAGTATCCTTGTTCTTCCAATTTACTTCATTACTATTATATCGAGGAGAAGGAGCGCAAGATAAAATCAGTAGAATTAATAATAAACTACTTATTTTCAATCATCAAATCTCCTACAATATTTTTGATATGATCTATTGATTGCTCTTCTAAATAACTTTGAAGCTGATCAACTAAGGTTTCAACAAGATTAGGATATTTATAATTGATAGTACCCAACTCAACGAATCTTGCTCCTGTTAGCATAAATTCAATTACATCATCACAGTTAGAAATCCCTCCAATTCCAATAATTGGAATATCAAGAGTTTTAAATAATTTATGGATATTAGCCAAAGCTACTGGTTTAATACATGGGCCAGATAGACCGCCCATAATAGTACTTAATCTTGGCTTTTTTGTTTTAATATCTACGCTCATACCCATAACAGTATTAATAGCACTAACAGCATCAGCCCCACCATCTTGAGAAGCTAAACCTATTTCTTCAATAGAGGTAACATTGGGACTAAGCTTCATAATTAATATTTTATCCGTTCTTTTTCTTAGCTCTTGAGTTAATTCTTTTGTCATATCAGGACTAACTCCAAACTGCATACCTCCTTCTTTTACATTAGGGCATGATATATTAATTTCATATCCTATATGCTTACTATTAGCGCTTTCAAGCATATCAAGAGTTTCTAAATAATCATCAATTCTAGTGCCTGCGATATTAATAATAATATTTGTATCAATTTTATTTAGATATGGAATTTTCTCTTCTATATATTTTTCTACTCCAAGATTCGCTAAACCTATGGAATTGAGCATACCAGATGATACTTCAAAAATACGTGGGGGAGGATTTCCTTCTCTAGGATTCCTAGTAACTGATTTTGTTATAATTGCACCAAATTTAGATAAATTAACAAAATCTGAAACTTCATTACCATAGCCATAGGTACCACTTGCAACCATAATAGGATTTTTAAATGTTATATCCTTAATTTTTAAAGCAAGCATGTCTTAACCTCATTTGCTTTGTATATAGGGCCATCCATACAAACTAATTCATATTTATTTCTATACGTATCTGTACTAGATTCGCTACTACATTTCTCCACTGTACAGCCTTGACATATACCGATGCCACAAGCCATAATTGTTTCCAATGCTAAATGGCATTCAATATCATGTTCCACTGAAAATTTTCTCACAGCTTCCATCATCATTGGAGGGCCACAAACATATATAGATTTATCTTTAAAATCATTAATATCAAAAATACTTTTCATGGCTTCAAATAGATTGCCTTTAATCCCAGCTGAACCATCATCTGTAGAAATATAAATATTTTTATCTGGATTATGATCTATGAAATGCTCTTCTTTCTTTCTCGCTCCAAAAAATAGATGAGAAATATGGTTAGATTTAATATTATTATAAAGATTTAATATTGGTGCAATACCAACTCCTCCACCAAGCAAAATAGCTTCTTTATTTTTTGATACTTCCCAAGCATTACCTAGAGGACCTATAATATCTGCAGAATCACCTTCTTTCCAACTTTGCATTATCCTAGTACCATCACCAATTGGCTTATATATTATTTTAAATGAATTACTATCTTGATAAGAAAGGCTCATTGGGCGTCGCATTGTTTTATCAAAGTTACTAGATGGAAGTATATTAATAAACTGACCAGGTTTAGCAATTTTTGATAAATTATCTGATGATAAGTGAGCCTCAAAGATATTTTCTGCTATCTCTTTATTATCTATTACTTTTGATATTTCATTATAAATCATATTATTGTTTTAATAAATCCATTTTATCAAAATTCATATTTCTAAAATCAGCACCAGGAAGTCTTGGGCCATCTTTAATTTCTAACTTTTCTTCTTGTTTTAAAGTATCAATATTTTCTTCAATAGTTAAATTATCATATAAAGAAATATAATTCTGCAATTTATTCATTTCTAATTTATTTCGACTAAATTCATCAGCCGATATAAGATAATCTTTAAAATCCATAGAATCCAATATTTCTACCATCTCTGACTTAACCTCTTCTAATTGTTTTTTCATATCTTCGATTTCTATCAATCTAGCTTCTTCATTTAAAGACTTGTTATTACTAATATACCCATTACGTCCTAGTGGATTTTTTGCTTTTGTTTTTAGGGTATCAAGAAATTCAGAGTCATTCCATTTACTGTTTTCAGAACTCATTATATCATCTTTAAGTCGATCAATTCTGGATACCTTATCATTAAACTGGTCAATAAAATTATTCATATCATCTGAATATGAAATTTTATACTGACTATCTATTACTTTCACCTCTTTTTTAAATTGGGACCATGATTTATTCAGGATATTCATATCTGAATATTTTTCTTTTAATATATCAGATAAATCTTGATTTACAATATTAAGATTTGAGATAGTGTAATCATAATCATTCCTATTAATACATTCATATAATGAATTTTTAGATAAATAGTTTTTATACTGTTTATTAAACAAATAATAATAAAGAGATAATTTTTCTTTTACATAATTTTTATTATCTGAGTTTCCTCCTTTATTAAGATATTCAATATAATATGTTAACATATCATCTAGATTTGATGTATATATTTCATTTAAATAACCAAGATAAAATAATGATTCAGTATTTTCATTGTTCAGGTAAGATTCTTTAAGTATCGGATAAGCCTTATCATAAAAACCTAAATCCAATAGGTTGAGAGCTTCATAATAATCTTCACTATAATAATTACTAGAAGATACATCTTTAGTATTGGAATCTTCAAAATTATAATCTGGATGTTCAGATTGAAGACGTTTAAACCAATTTTCATCCGTGCTATCTAATATTGATAATACAAATAATGATTTAGGAATAAACTTAGAAGATGAGAATTTGGTAATTAATTCTTTATGCTTAGTAACTGC
>NZUX01000048.1 GCA_002703645.1 Fidelibacterota bacterium
CCGCTTAATACTGCAATATATAATGTTTTCCTCGCACCGTATACAGTTTGAGCAAAAACATCTTGACCTTGCCCATTAGTACCGAACAAAAATTCAAAGCTAGGGGACTGAAGAGGTACACCTACATAATCTGTTGGAGAACTAATAAATACTGGAGCTACAATACTTAGTATTATAAAAAATAAAAATATATAAATTCCAATTTTTGCTTTAGAATTTTTCATAATTAAAACGATGAAATTATTAGGGTTATTTATCATTTTCTAACCCTTGGATCTAAAAACATTAAAACAATATCTACAATCCAATTTGATATTAAAACGGAAAATGTGATTGTAAGAAATATTCCTTGAAGAAGAGGAAAATCTTGAGCTCTTACAGCTTGAAGTAATAAATATCCTTGCCCAGGATAGCTAAAAATAATTTCAGTTAATAAAGCACCACTTAGGATGAATCCAAGGGCCATTCCAAAGCCTGTTACACTTGGAAGAAGAGCGTTGCGAGCTGCAAACTTAAACATCAATATTCTTCTATTATATCCAATAGCCTTTGCATAATTAATATACTCGGAACCCAATGTAGCAATCATATTATTTCTCATACTAAGCATCCATCCACCTAAACTAACAAATATCAATGTAAATGCCGGGAGTATAGCATGGATAATAACACTGAAAATGAAATTTAAATTTAATCCTATGCTAACAGATTCTCCAAAAGCATGCCTAAGAGGAAACCAGCCTAATATAAATCCAAAATAGTAAAGTAGAAGCATTGCTATCCAAAAATAAGGGAAGGCTCCTAAAAATGATAATGATGGAAGTAATAATGAATCTAATTTTTGATCTCTATACCAAGCAAGATACACTCCAATTAAAGATCCTAAAATAAATGATATTATAAGTGAAGTCCCTGCAAGAAATAAAGTCCAGTATAATCCAGATCCTATGACTTCTGAAACTGGTTGAGGAAAATATGAAATAGATATGCCTAAATCACCTCTTATTAAATGTTTGATATAATCGAAATACTGAATGANAATTGGACCATCAGCAAAACCAAATGTTTCTTTTAGCGCATCTAATGCTTCTGGCTTTAATTTTCCTTTAAATTGGGCAAACATAATAGAGGCAGGGTCACCAGGCATTAAACGTGGTATAATAAAATTAAGAGTTATAGCCATAAATCCNGCAAGNCAGTAAAAGAAAAATCTTCTAATTATATATAATACAGATTTATTCATTTTGGCTCCACCTCTGTAAGTATAAATAGGTTTTCAGGTGTTTTATTTGGTGATATTTGAGCATACGGATTTGNNTCTGTAGGAAAGTTTTTAAATCGTTTTGTACTAAAAACACCCCATGTAGGATCTGCAAAAATTGGAATAGCAGGTGCNCTACTAATAAATAGCTCCTGCATTCTAATAAGAATTTTTCTCTTTTCATCTTCATNAGATGTTTTTTCAAATTGAGATACAAGCATATCTACTTCATCNAAACCAAATCGATGCCAATTTGTACCAGACACCTCTCCTTTTGGTTTAACNTTTTTTGATGCCATAAGTCCTTCATACATTGGATATGGAGTAGCNCCACCTTCTGCCCATCCAATAGCAGCGGAAAAATCTCCCATCTGNAAATCATTAAACCAAGCTCCAAAATCTTGCGTTTTTACTCTNGATTTAATACCTATNTCATTTAAATTTTTAGATATGATTTGACCTGCTCGTATCCAATCTGCCCAACCTGAAACTATTCCGATTGTAATAGAAATCTCTTGTCCATTGGGTTGAACATAATACCCAGAATTATTTTTTCTATATCCCAACCTATCTAATGCATCTATTGCAGCATCAGGATTATAAGCTACCCATCTCTCTTTTATTAAATCATCAGAAATTCTAAATCTTGAAAATGAACCAGACAAAGCAGTCTGATGAGCTGGCTCTGTATAGTTATACATTGCTACTTTTGTGATTAAATCACGATTTATTGCCATACTAATTGCTTTTCTAAATTCAATATTATTAAATGGTTCTATTGTAGTATTTAAATAAAAAAATATCGAACCTCCTGATTTAGGAAACCAATAATGATTATTNACTGGATCTTTTTCTACAAAAATTCTATCAATTGCAGGAATAAAATTACCAGACCAATCAACCTCACCATTTATAAGAGCAAGCGTTGCCTGTTCNTTTGAAAGAAATGCTGGAAATCTAAGTTTTTCGATTTTAGGTTTTCCTTTTTGCCAATAGTTTGGGTTTNTACTTAANTCCCAAACTTGTGGCATAAATGAAGTTATCTCAGTAAACGGCCCTGTTCCCACAGGATTTGGGTCTTGATATTTAACTGGATCAGAAACTTTTTCCCAAATATGTTTAGGNACAATGGGCTGGCCTGATATAACCTCAAAACCCGGGACATAAATTCTTGAAAATGTAAATACTACATGGTTAGAATCTTTTGCTACTACACTGGATAAATACTTCCAATTCCCTGTTCCATCTAATGCTGGAAATTTTTTCTTTAAATTAAATGTAAATTCAACATCATANGCAGAAAAAGGTTTCCCATCTGACCAGCTTACATTTTTTCTTGTTTCTATAATTAATATTTTATTTTCTTTTTCCCAACTATAGCTTACTCCAAGCCATGGAACTGTCTTAGAGGTCATAGAATTATATATAAATAATGGCTCATATATTCCTGCGACAGATGGCCATCTAGCGTTTGCTCCAGGAGCTAATGGATTAAAATTTCTAACCCATGATTGGGTTTGTTCTTTTGAAATAGTCATAACTCCATACCCTGGATCATAAATATCCGAGGTACATGAAAAAAGCATTAATGATAAAAAAATAATAATATTTATTTGAATTAATTTCATTTACTTTTTTTTATCACCTCTTTTGGTTTCCTATTTGAAAAGTATACCCCCCAATGCTTCTCAACTTCATCAGGATGCACTCCACCCTTCCATTTTTCATCAAAGACTTCGAAAAAGTGATGAGGGATTTTATTTTGAAAAGCCCAGTNAGTAAATTCGTTAAAATAAATTAATTGAGTCTGCTCATTAGCATTTCCATTCATAAGCTCTGCTTGTATACCCTCATTGTGCCTATTTGTAGCCCAACCNGTCTCTCCTATAACAATCGTCTTGGTTGGATGAAAAGATTTAATTTGATTATAAATTTTTTGAACCCATTTCAAAGCATCTTCTTCCATAACACCAGCCCATAATGGATGAATATGTAAAACAATAAAGTCAGAGATTTCAGCTATTTGCTTTGATTCATCTTTATTCCAAAAATTAAAATCATCTGCAGTAGATACTGGNACATTTACCTTNTTTGAAGTATATTCAATATATTGTTTCATNGTTTTAATNTCTACTATATGATCTGACCAAAAAACCATCGTTTCATTGCCAATATTAATTGAATTCACCACATCNGGAAATTTATTTGCAAGCTCAATAGCTCTATCAACTTCTTCTTTATTATTTTTTTTTGCAATAGGAAGCCCNTCTTCTTTTGCTATCCANGCTCCAAGCATTACTTTAATATTTAAATTNTCNTCTCTAATAATTTGNAATATATCTGATGTAATTCCNCTAGACCCATAAACTCTAATCCATTTCCAATTATCTGATATAATATGTAAATCTTCACGAAGCTCAGATACTGAAGGATTTGGACCACCTGGAAATTGATTATCTCTAAANGGACCATAAGCNACACCTGCNCCTATCCATGAAATACCACTATCAAGTAAGAGATTNTTTTTAGTGTTACCTATAANAGGGTTAGAAAAAATAATAAGAGAAATAAAAAAGAAANTGATTCTATTCATTNTCATTACACCCTCTCTGATATACTTTTACATAATCAATTAAAAATTCTTGAGGAAATGATTGATTTTCAATATTTCCTCCCATCAANCCTCCAATTGCAAGATTTAATAGGATGTGAAATTCTTGATCAAATGGGAAGTAAGCAGGCCCAGTTCCATTATCTTGGAAATCAAGAACATTTAAACTATTGAAACTACCATCAGTATTCTCTACCTGGGTAATCAGTCTACTCTCTGACCATATAAGTCTATAAATTTTAAACTCATCAGTTGCATTATCAATATTTTGAAATGATGATATCGCAGTATTTTGCGCATGATTATTAAGAGTAGTATGGACAGATGAAACTACCATATTTAAACCAGTTGTTGATGGGCCATGTTCCATTATATCAATTTCACCACTTGATGGCCATCCTCCATAAACATTGTAAGTGGGGAGCATCCATATCGCAGGCCAAGTCCCTAATCCAGCAGGCAATTTCGCCTTTACTTCAACTTTAACCTCTCCACCTCCACAATCACTACAAGTTAAAGGTTTAAAATCCCCTTTAAGTTTTGTATTTAAACGAGCAGATGTATATTGGGCAAGACTTTCATATCCACTAACTGAATCAACAAATATATAATTTTCCCTTAAAGCTCTTATTATAAGATTTCCATCTTCAATAAATGCATTTTCTTGTCTCGATGTATATGCTTGCTCTTCATTATTAAATGTATATGCGGGTAATAACTCAAAATTCCATTTATTTTGGTCAATCTCTGAGCCATTAAATTCATCTTCAAAAATTATTGACCAATCATCTATAATTTCATATTGATTAAGACCATCACAATATCCACACTCATGAAGCTCAGATTGAAAACAGCAATTTCCATCTATATCTACAACAGATTCTCCATCACAAATTCCAGCGCAATCAATCATTGCAGTACCACCACAAATACCTATACAGTCTGATACATTCCCTTCGCAATCACAGGCTCCAGGTAAAATACCACTGCCATTACATTCACCACATTCATCTAATTGAGCATCACCTCCACAAACTCCCGCGCAATCAAATTCAGTTTCACATTCACATGCAGTTNAATCTNANTCAGTACCATTACATTCACCGCATANATCTAATTGAGCATCGCCTCCACAAATTCCAGNNCANTCAANTANNGCNNNACCANCNCANTCNCCATNAGCAATCTNNTTCTANTAANCANTNANNATCNCAATCAAATATTNCATCTATAGNATATTNACATAAATNATTATCTCTATTTGCATCTGGATTATAATTACAAGCTTCAGAATCCATGCAACCCCAAACAGGATCATTNGTAAGNCTTACATCATTACATGAAAGTAGTAGAATTAAAAAAAGTAATTTTATCATTTAACCTCCATGGTAATTGCATTCCCATAGTCAAATTGGTGGTGATCAGTAATAATAGGAAATGGTGGAACTANAAACTTATAAGGNCCAACTTTNTTATANGTNATCATATCAATATTAGATATAGTAATAGAACNAAGNAAATCCACATTTATCATAATAATATCTGAATATTTCTGTGCTAATAATAAAAAATATTCATTAAGCTCATCCCTAACATTTAAAGAATTGAGCTGTAAATCTTGGCCTAAAATTTCATCTCTTAATTCAAGTGCGCAGTAATTATCATACCACATCTGATATTCTAAAATTACTGATCGATGATTATTGAGCCCTATGTTTTCTGCTCTTAAATCAACTTTCATATCACGAATCAAATCAGCCAATGCAAATTTAACTTGATTAGANAAATCCATCTTTTCATAATATNCATCTCTAAAAACCAATGGATGCAAATCNATCCAATCCATAATATCAGAGACTGAATACTCTTTACCATCTAATGTTAAAAGAATAGCGTGTAAATCAATCTCACGCTTTATAGGTTTATGGTTATCATCTTTTCTCGTTTTATCAATCTCATCATACCATGTATTTATAAATTCTACAAAATCAAAGTAAATGTCAGGATTAAGTGTGAAGCTCATATTAGTCATTATATCTTGAGTGTATAACTGATATGATTTTTCTGCTATATGACTATTAATGATTGATTCAATTTCATCATAGTTTTGTAATATTGAATTTGGATTTAAATTTATTTTTTCACCAACCTTATCTANCTCAATAAACATTGTAATATTATCATCNGTTAATAGTGGNCCTATTATATCACCAGAAGAAAACTTTTTTNCAAATAATTTTTCTCTTANAGATCGATTATCTATATTAAAAATATTTACAGCCTTTNTAGTTGGAATATCTCCATCAGAATATTGATAAAATATTTCCCGAATATTTTTACCATTATTAAGCTCATTTATAATATTTTCTATAGCTTGATCATTAAAAACTGATAGATAGAATATATCGTATTCAACTTGAGATAAATCAAACCAATGAGAAAAATCTTCCATTGTTATTTCACTACTTTCACTAACCTCATTAAAAAGAACTTCTCTCATTTTTTGTTTTTTTCTTCCATCTAAGTAGTTGTTGACTTTCTGGGGAAGTTCTGTTAAATCATTTTCCATAGAAAATAATTTTTCACCAATTAATGAATTTAAAATGATTCTCTTGTCCAATTCCGTATTCCCCCTACAGTAAAGAGGTCTTGGAGAGTATTCAGCTCTCTTTAAAAAATCACTAACTAATATTTCTTTCTCACCAATTTTTACAAGAATATTATTTGCATTATAATCACTACTTAATAAAAATGATACAGTGAGTAATAAAATAATTCTGATTATGTTATTTTTAACCATCAAAACTCCAAGCCAAGGGTTATTA
The DNA here is from genome assembly GCA_002703645.1 of Fidelibacterota bacterium. Lineage (GTDB taxonomy): Bacteria > Fidelibacterota > Marinisomatia > SCGC-AAA003-L08 > D37C17 > TMED161. The sequence continues at coordinate 6,698 of NZUX01000048.1, forward strand.
ATTTCATCATTCCAAATCGACCTACAAAACGAAGAGTATAGTCTGCTTTAAGTTTAGCTACCTTCTGTATTGGTATAGAAAGCCCTAAACCATAGGCTGGACCAAATGGTGATGAAAATTGAATTTTACCATCACTCACTCCTTCAATTGATATTCCTTTATANCCACCTCTTAAATAAAAATTATATAGCTCAGAAANAGTAAAAGAATATTCCATTCCTAAATTAATACGCTCTTTATCATTATTAGGATGAATAGCATCTATGGCAACATTCAATGATTGGTTACGTGATTTAATAAAATCATTTGATACTCCCAATCTAAATAAAATTGGAAGCTCCCATTTAGATGTATGAAACTGCCCCCATACATCGCTATAGTTTCCATATTCATCAGATATATCAATTGGCTGATATAAATCTAATCCATCATACTTAACTCTAGTTCCATAGTTTGATATGCTCATACCTATTTTAACACCATCGTGCTCACCTTTTGAAGAAGACATGAAATCTGTATATATCTGTACTCCAAGATCCATAGAAAATGCTGATGCGCTACTATGCCAAATTTGTGACCTTATATACTTAATAGAACTCCCAAATCCAAACCAATCAACAAACTTTCTAGCATAGCTAACGCCAGCTGAATATTCAATTGGAGAATAAAATTCTCCAGTTCCATCTTGATCTTCTAGTGTAGTAACCTCAATATCACCATAGCTAACTGCATTTAAGCTAAATCCAATTGCAGATCCATTAGCTAATGGTAAAATAGCAGAAGTGTAGGTGTGATTAATATCAGCAATCCAAGATTGATTAAAAAATAATACCTCAGATTTATTTGTAAATGCTAATCCAGCGGGATTCCAGTATGTAGAAGATGCACCCTTAACATAGCTAACGCTAGCACTACCCATTGCAACTTGAGAGCTGGCTATATCCACTTCTAAGAAATTCATAGAGGTTGTTCCATTTCTATATACACCAAATGAATAATCAATAATAGATATAATAAATAATATGTTAATTAATTTTAATTTTATCATTTAATAATTGCAAACTTTCCAATTTTCTCATACTCTTNATTATCCACCAATGATTTTACATAGTAAACATACATTCCTGCGGCAACCTCAAGTGATTCATTACTCAAAAGATCCCAGTATGCAACTCCATTATCAATATTATTATTAACTTCAATTCTATCAACTAAGATTCCAGAGGTTGTATATATTTCAATAAAGCATTTAGAAGGTAAATTAGTGAACATTAATTTTCTACGCTGATTATAACCAGTATTATAAATTGACTCTTCAAGAAGGTTAGTCATTACATATGGATTGGGTACAACCTTTATATCATTCATGTCATCTTCTAACTCTGAAGAAGAAATATTATCACCATATACTGATATTTGAAGAGTATCACCTTCCCAAAAATGTCTATNAAATCGTACGGAATATATGTCACCTTCTCCAGGTCGTTGCGATTCTAAAATCCCCTGAAAGTCTATTTCACAAGTTGTTCCTAGCCATTTTCCGCTCGCATCAGATGAGCCAACAATAATTCTATCTTCCCATACATTAAAACCATTTCCATCATCATCAAGCCCTATTANACTCATNGTATCCTGAAGAGTTAGATTATAAACATAAAATGGATAATCTCTTCCCATAGACTGAAATAATGCTCCTTGATTTACTTGTAAATTATTTTCATTTGTATCAAATACGCCATAATCTCCGTAAGGAATNAACCCTGTTTGCGTATAGAATAAAGGATCATCAGAAAAGTAGATATTAAAATCCCAAGGGACAATTCTAGATTCTCTATGATTTATATTTGGCCATGGACTAATAAAAATCTGAGGATTGGAAGATTCTTTTTGATACCAGAATTGATTAGATACNNCNANACTATCTGCTGGATTCATTCTTATTTGTAAGCCATTTATAATATCAGATACAACGCCATCTATATTTAAAGCATAATCATCAAAAACCTCGTTAAAATAAAAATTATCTGATATAAACATCGGATTATTATATGTATCAAAATTATTTTCTTCTGAATAACTAAGATCTGAACCAGATATTGAATACATTGATGTATAAATTTGATTAGGAACATCAATACCACCAATTTCAACAAACTGAGTATCTGTTTCAAAGGTCAATGTATAATCTCCAGGATGATTTCCAAATATATCTACATTAATGCTACCAGTTCCAATATTAAGTTTATTATCATCTATTTCAAAAGTTGAAGAAACATAGCCTGCAGATGGGGCTTTTGCATATACCTGCGCTACATTTGGACCCGTTGATATTACATATTCATTTTCATCAAGCTCTATAATTGCATTATTCTCAGATGGAGGAATTCCAGTTGCAATTTCATCTGTTGGNCTTAATCCATAATCATATGCAACTAAAGCGTAGTAATATGTTTTGCCATTTATAACATCTGTATCAATAAAGTGATGCTTGACCCCAGTATCACTACCAAGATANTATGATGTTCCAAATACTGTAACATCTGAAAATCCTGTTATACCATCCACTTTATCGCATTGAAAAATTGGTTCATAAAACATTGGATTACCGTACCCATCTGTAATAATCTGCGCATCTTTAAGATACTTATCGGTGGATCTATAAATTTTATACCCTTCAAAATCATATTGTAAATCTTCAGGTAAAAAAGGATCTCTTGAGCTTTCAGATACATTCCCCCATGTTAAAACAATTGAACCGTCTTTAGATTCTGCTGTTAAAGTTGGCATTCTTGGAGGCTGAGCAAATCTATAATCTGTTTCATAAATTAGCTGAACAGTATTTTTTAATTCAAATAATGCTGTCGGTTCTTGCTGCTCGCCACCTGGAGATCCTGTTAAAGGGTCAAACGAATGAAGCTCTGCCATTGAAATTCTTTCTGTTTGTCCTTTTTTTAATTCAAAAACACCAGCTGCAAATAGCTCTACTAAATTTGCTGGAGTCCCTGAAAACTGATCTAGCACATTATCACTCATCAAATCCCATATCACTCTATCATTATAAAACCAAATTGATTCTATATCAGCCTGATCGCTATGCTCATTAACTGCAAAAAGACGAAATGTTGTTAAGCCAATCATATCTGACTCAGATACATCTGTTTCTCCAAAATTAGGTTCACATCCTAATCCAGTTTGACAATCTGGGCGTCCATTGCATTCTGTACCATCTACATCAGGACCATCATATGCTAAATCCCCAGGACCAACGCCATCAAGCCCAACATCATCATTTACTTTTGTGCATACTCCATCTACAAATTCACTTTGAATCCAATCTTGATCCTCATCTCCTGACCAGTGCTCTTTTAAATCTTCTTGATCTAAATTATAAAACTCTAAAAAGTTAGTTAAATTGTCAATTCCATCAGTAGGTCCAATAATATTACCAGCATCATTATCTCTTTTTTCATCTATAAGTCCATCCTGATCATTATCAATTAAATCATCAGATANACCAGGGCTTTCCAAAAAAGCAAATCCCATAATACCAGGGGTAGCGCTACCCAATCCTATACCATCTTCATCCCATGAATAAGATAAATCTAGATATGTATCAAAGTATCCTACTTCATCATCATCAGAGTCTGCACCAATTGCGTTATCTACCCAATAACCAAAACTAGTTTCCGTAATATCATAATCAGAAATATTGCTAATATTATATTCCCAAAATAATGCATCTCTAACTAAAGGATTATTCCACTGAAAACCCCTAACTTCAATTCTTAATCCAAGCCCCCCCCAATCCATATTCTCTTGAAAGCTTGCATCGGATTGAATTTTCTTTCCTGGGCGAGGATAATAACGAACCTCATCACTAATTAAATACTCATGATCCATTGCATCATTTACAACAAAATAAGTTTCAAGGTCTGCATATGAAACGCCTTTTCCAAACCGTCCATCCCAATAACCCTGCCAATGAGTTTCACTGCCAGTAGATGGCCATCCATTTTGAGGCCACGTATCTTCATCGTCACTCATCGCAGGATAATCATTTAAAGGGTTAAAATATCCAAATGGAGGATAAAAACCCCAGTCAAGTGTGTTAGTTGAGTTATGATCCATTTCTTCTCTGTAACTTGTCTGTAAAAAATATAATTCATGTAAAGAGGGGTTNTCTTCAATNTCAAAAATATCATCCACAATTGTNGTATCGAGAGTCATAGANTTTCCATCATCTTCAATATATACTTTTGCTCCAACCATAAGTGCAATTCCATCTACCATTCTTGTCCCTGTTCCATCATTTGGCCATATAGAAACATCAGANAATCCTCCAGGNGCCCAATCAGATAGTTCGGTNGTATTTTGAAAATATAAATACACTCTATTTCCATCCATATGAGAACTTCTTACAGCGCTAACATCACCCGCAGGGTCATTAGGACCAGAATAATTACTAAACATTATAGATATAAATATGATAGGTAATAAATAAGTTCTCATTAGAAAACAATTCCAAGTGTAAACTTAATATTTCTAGGTGCAGAATACATTGCAGGGTTCTGATAGACATCTTCAATAGATGAGAATGTACTTCGATAAGTAGATATTTCACTATCTGAAATTTGCGTTGTATATGCNCGCCCTGTATCATTATAAACATTAACTTCATTTAACCTATCAAATAGATTATATATAGAAAAACCAAGTTTGATTTTAATATTGCTATATACAGAAAATGAATAATGGCCTCTAATGTCGACTGAAACACTTGATGGTTTAAATTCATTATTTGGGTCTGTATTAGTAGATTGTTGGACACTCACATCTGGAGGCTCAAATGTATATGCAGTTCCTGAATTAAAATAAGATACCGCAGAGATACCATATGATGGAGTATTATACCCGACAGATATATTGAAAGTATGTCTTTGATCCCAGCTCATTGGAATAAGTTTATTAACAGGGTCTTCATTATTTGCTGCTGCCCCAAAACCATACGTTGGATTATCCGCTATTCCCCTAGTAAACTGCAACGTATAGTTCGTCATAATAGATACATTCTCATAGAGCATATCAAGCTTTAATTCAAGTCCCCGAACATTCCCATAATCCTTATTTGTGTAAAGACCATATTTAACATTATTAAATGTCGTTATTATCTCCGTACTCAATAAATCATATATATCTTTATAGTATAAATTGACATCAAAGCTGACATTCCTGTTAATTTTTTGCCAAACTCCTATTTCATACTTAACAGTTTTTTCAGCAGATAAGTTAGGATTACCCATAACTGTTTGNAAATCACCAGTAGATACTAGCCAATCACTCCTATTGTACATTGCATAGAATGGNGGCATCTGAAAGAAGTGGCCATAGCTAAAACGCATTACTGCTTCATCGCTAACCTGATAAGCAATACCAAGTCGTGGACTTAATTGTGTTTGAATATTTGCCTCAAGATAATCTGATTGTTCAACTTCATTAATTAAATTAAGAGGATTTCTATATTCGCTAGGATACATAACATTTGGATTAAATCTATCAAATCTTAATCCCAAATTAATCACCATAGCATCAAACTCCATTTTATCTTGGATNTACAAAGAAAGCTCTGATGGAGAAACATCAAAAACATCATTATAAGTTGTCAATGAATCTGCTGGAAAAATATANGCCTGATAATCTTCAGGGCTAATTAAGGTTGATGTTACATTATAGTAATTTAGAATAGTATAGTATTCATTATTAATATTATGAAATAATAAATCCATACCGGCTTTTAAGCTATGAAATTTATTAATTTGCCAAGTAGCATCCATTTTCAGATTATGATCTAAAGTTTCTCGAGTACTATGCGATTTTTCTTGTCCTCCAGTATAAAATCCTGGAACATCTTGAAAATAAATACTGCTGACATATTCATCGCTAAGTGGATTTTCATAGACATAGTATCCATTATAATATTTTAATAATGAATATTTAAAATCAATAAATAGGGATTTGCTAAACATGTAATTTGATTGCCATGCATAAAATGATGTNGTTCTTTCAGTATGAGCCATACCTGANGGNTTATATAAAAAATTATGATAATACGGATACCATTTATCAAAATTTAAAGTAAATAAAAATGATGATTTAAATTTGCTTGAAAATTGATAGAGCAATTTACCCATTAAAGATGTATTCTCTGATGTGTTCATTGCCACCATGCTCGAATCTCCACTATGCTCTGAAAACCAATCAGAAGGATTATCAGAAGTATAATCACTTAAATCTGTTGAAGAAAAATAATTATAACCATTTAAATGATTATTATTTCCCACTCTTCTTGCATTCAAAAAGAAAAATAATTTATCCTTTAAAATTGGTCCGCTTAACTGAAATCTTATATCGTTATTTCTATTTAATTCAGATTGATCTATTCCTGGAAAAATATGATCATTATTAGAAAAATAATTAGAATAAGAATAAGTAACAGAACCTTCAAAATTATTAGATCCTGATTTTGTTACTTGGTTAACAACTCCNCTCATTGCTTTACCATATTCAGCATTAAATGTACCAGTAATAACTTCTAATTCACTAACTGCATCAGGCTCTATAGATACCGCTTGCCCTTCACCAGAAAATCCTTCATCAACACGAATACCATCGACAAGATATGTTACCTCAGTGCTTCTTCCTCCCCTAAAATGATTGGCAACTACCCCTGCTTGCATATTTATAACTGCATCTATATTCTCAACTGGTAACATATTTATCTGATCAGATGAAATATTTTTAACGGTTCCTGTTTGATCTTTTTTAATATTAGATGCATCCACTGTAACCTGAATCGTTTCTCCTTCAATTGATGATTGTTCAATCAATATAGGTTCTAACTGATTAGTTCTATTCACAGATACGCTAACTTGATTTAAGATAAGCGGAGCATATCCTATGTAGTGCACTTTAAGGGAATANGTNCCTGGATTAATATTAATAATAAAAAATGAACCATCTGTATCAGAAGATGCNCCNAAATCTGTTCCAACTACAACAATATTTGCTCCAATAATAGGCTCACNAGTTTCNGCATCATAAATGANACCAGATATCTTACCCGTTGTTTGAGAAAAAGAAAATGCTAAAAATAAAAGAAAATAAATAAAACGAATCATTCAGAATTTTATTTTACTAACATTATTTTCTGTGTTTTTACAAACGAGCCAGAAACCATTTTAACAAAATATAAACCGCTGCTAAAATTCTTTGCATCCCAACTCACTGAATATTCCCCTGGGCTCATAAATCCATTATGGATATTCTGTATTATTTGACCACTAAGATTGTAAATCTTAATGCTTACATTAGAATACTCTGGTACTTGATATGTAATAGTCGTAATTGGATTAAAAGGATTGGGGTAGATATTACTAATATTAAAATCAGTAATACCTGAAATATTTGTACTTAAATTAGAGCAAGAAGCATTACAAGTTCCTAAGCATAAATCAATATTAATATCACTACCATTTAATGTAAAACCATAATTAGGAAATTCATCTCCAGGTATAGCATCACAATNGGAATTCAATGGAGCTCCTACTGTAGTAGCATTTNCCCATATATCATTCCACCATTCACCTTCATCGCTTACACATAAAATTAAATATTCATAGCTTCCATCTTCTAAATCAATGGAAGTNACTCCATCGCTATATGGGACACCCCACCCAGACCAATTATCAAATGTTCCTGTTATNCTTATAAAATCACAATCCTCAATACCATCAAGGTTAAACGTAACTGTATTTGTATCTGAATTACCGCCACCATCATCACTTGTGCTACCTGAACATTCACCAAAAATATGAGGGCCTTCTAATTGATTATCTTCATAAACATCAAAATACCTGTCATTCCATTGTCCTTCTGTACAAGATGAAGGCAAATCTTCAAATCCTGGATTTTCCCATGTATCGCCACAGCCATTAACAAATTTATAGGTCTGATGACTATCATATGGGAATGATAAAGTCGCAGAATATATACCATCACCATCTGGATCACATAATGGGGTTCCTTGTGCTCCATTTGGCATAGTTCCACCAGCCACGCAAACTCCACTTCCTGGAACTGATTCATTATTCATATCAACGCTCATAGTAACTCGNGCTAACCCTGGGCATGTATNAAAATAATCCAATTCAAATGGACCTGAAGTATATGGAACCATTTCTTCTCTCCAATTAACATCTGATGAACACTCTCCCATTGAAATACCACAACCTCCAACGCCTTCATCTGTTTCAGCTATAGCATTAGCTCCACTGCATATCGAATACTTATATAANAGCTGATCATTTGAAGTAAATGTTTCATCTAATATATATATATTACTTCCTTGATCATTCTGCATCGCCCATGGATTCACCCAAAGGTCAAAATTATTAAAGTTTCCATATACAAAAACACCATCACAATTACTAGCCATCTCCATTTGCTCATCAGTTAATTCAACTTGAAAAGTTACATCTATAGGAACATTAGGTTGACATTCGCCTTGATCGCAGAAATCAAAACAATACGGACCATAAGTAAANCTCTCATCAGTAACTACTATCTGTCTATCTCCCCATTGACCTACACCACACTCACCTTCAAAATCTTCCCAAAACTCTTGCGGACAAGAATCCCACGTACTACACTCTCCATTTCTAAACTTAAAATTATATGTTCCAGGTGGAAGATCGACAGTGACTTCCCATATATCATTTTCATCATCATCATTCATTAGTATTCCAAGTGGCCCTTGAAGAAACATATTACCACCAACTAAATAAACTCCTGTAGGATTCGCTCCTATAATAGACATATCAACAGAAAAAGTTATAGGNAATGTATCTGGAGCNTCTCCGCATGGGCCNAATTCACAACTATTAAAACAGTACGGNCCTTCAATNATATCATNATTACCAACTACAATTTGTCTATCATTCCACTCTCCTACCCCACAATCAGATAAAGCATCTTCCCATCCAGAACAATTATCAAAATCATCGCAGAATCCATTTCTAAACTTATAATTGTAAGTACCCGGATCTAAGTTTAACACTATCTCCCAAGTATTGTCAGAAATCTCTGTCATCTGCAAGCCTTCAGGNCCCATAAAAATAGAAGNNGANCCTTCTGTAGTATCAACTATATACACTCCGTCATTACTTGCTGGAGTAATAGACATATCAACNTGAAATGTTACGTTAGCACCATATGAAAAAGTTGAAAATAAGATTANACATGCAGAAAAAAATATATTCATAATAANNCCTTCTTTGTTAGTAATTCATTTGAAAAATAATAGTATAAAATATAAGCATATCACGAGGTAATTCACTAGCTAGAAATGGGATAAAAAAAAGGGGTAATCATTAACTGAATACCCCTTTTTTTAATTGCATTAAAAATTAATACAATAAACCTACATACTACTTCATTAGCATTACTTTTTGAACTGACATGCCATTTGCAGATTCAGCTCTTACAAAGTAAACACCGCTAGTCATATCAGAAGCATTCCATGTAACTGAATGATAACCTTCACTCATAGCTCCATTATGAATAACATCTACTAACTGACCCATCACGTTATAAACATTTAAGCTTACAAACCCTTCAGCTGGAACATACATTTCCAAGCTTGTTGATGGATTAAATGGATTTGGATATGCTTTACTTAGCGTAAGCTGAGTAGGCATAGTAACATCCACTTGACTAGTTGAATTAGCTACTATCATTTCCTCAATAGTAAAATCACCATTTACAGTAAATAGCTCACTGCTTTCTGGAGCTACAACTATAAGCTTAGTAATATTGCCCATTGTATTATAATCAGCAACCAATGCTTTGTCTGTAACATTAATACTAAAATCTGATCCATGTGATAGCGTCATTTGAACACCACCAATATATCCATCAGCATTAATGCTCACTTCACCATCTACATTATTAATAGTAGCAGATTTAGCATCACCAGTGATTCTACCTTCTAAAATAACATTCACAATTTGAACGATATCAAGAACGTTAACTTCACCATCAGCTGTAAAGTCAGCAGCTCCAATTGCACATTCATCTGTCAATAGTGCACTTTCTAGAATATGATTAACGATTTGAACAATATCAAGAACGTTAATTTCACCATCTAGATTAGCATCACCTGCAGATGTTCCTTCGCAAGGATCACCACCAGCACCTTCGGCACACTCTTGTACGCCATCCATAGCACCAGCAAAGACGCATACAGGACCTACTAAGTCACCACATGCTCCTCCGTCACAACCTTGAGCAGTTACACATGCATAGTCATCTGCACCAAAACCATAAACAGTAAATTCGCCTAGGCTTGGGTCTGCTTGCCATGTGTTTACAAATCCAGCATTTGTTCCTTCAAGAACTTCAAATGTTAGATCTAGAAGTAATTCTCTATTTGATGAGGCACTATCTTGCTCATACAATCTAGAATAAGAGACCATATCTCTAGAGTATGGTGCACCTTTTCTTACTTCAGTAACATCTTTGATTGACTTAGCTTCTGCTACATCTCTTCCAGGAGCACATTCTGCATCTGTACAATCTCCACCATCATTATCATAACAGCAAAGATCTGCACCATACTGCTGTGCAGTACCATCACAGAATCCATCACCAATCCATGCTTCTGTCCAACACTCACCAGATTCATCGCAATCAGATACTTCGCC
>NZUX01000049.1 GCA_002703645.1 Fidelibacterota bacterium
GTAGCGCATACAACATCTGGTGAGCTTGAAGTGAATGTAAACCTACCATTAGAATTTGGATTAAGTGCAGCATATCCAAATCCATTTAACCCAAGCACAAGCTTTGATGTATATATGTCAAATACAGAGNCTATATCTGTAGATGTATATAATGTGATGGGTCAGTTAGTTTACACTATCCATAGTGGTGAATTAACTTCAGGTAAATATACTTTCAATTGGGATGCTTCTAATGTTTCATCAGGAGTTTATTTCATTAAAGCAACAACANCATCAAATGTTGCAACGCAGAAAGTNATGTTAATGAAGTAAAGCTACTTTAAAAGTATAAAAAAAGGGGTCTCAAATGAGGCCCTTTTTTTTAGTTCATAAAAAAGTTTTTTTAAAGATATTTTTTTTTATAAATTTGCGTTCCATTGGCCCGTTCGTCTAGTGGTTAGGACTCAGGGTTTTCATCTCTGCAACAGGAGTTCGATTCTCCTACGGGCTACAACTAAAGGCTCAGAATTATTCTGAGCCTTTAAAGTATATAATACAATTATGAATCTTTCTGCAAATAGCAAATTTTTATCAATNAANTANATTTCATCACTATTAAGAGCCTCTGGCTCTAAATCCCAAAAGATTAAAATAACAGATACCTATTACAGTGGNTTNAATTCTGAAAAATTACAGCTTAAAATATTTCATAGTCCAAAGCCNTTGGGNCGATCTATTATTNTATATCCAGGNGCATCTCCATTAGGAGAGAAGCATCCATCAATGATATTTTTAGCATCTACTTTAGCAGATATTGGCTTTAATGTATATATCCCTAGAATACCATTNCTAAAGAAGCTTGATATTTCAGAAGATAATGTGAGTTGGTTTGATAATGCATATAAGCAGTTATTATCAAGAGATGAAATTAAAGATACAAAGATTAGCTGTATTGGTGTTAGNTATGGTGGCGCAATNCTTTTAAAAACAAGCNTATCAGGCTATATGAGNAAGCATAAACCACANTGTCTATTTACTTATGGTACAATATATGATATTCCAACTAGTATTGATTTTTTGATGACAGGAAAATTAAATATTAAAAATAAAGAGGTTCAGATTAAACCACATGAATGGGGGCTTATAGTAGGTTTCCATAATTTTTTATCAAAGGTTGATGTAGGCTATAATACAGATGATATTCAAAAGGTATTAGCTATTCGTGTGAAAGATCAGAAAGAAGAATCTTTTCAAGAGGCAGAAAAGCTTAATGGAAATTCCAAGATTTTGGNGCTTGATGTTTTAAATGGAAATATGTCTAAAGAGGTACAAAGGATTATTGATATTATTCAAACAGAACAAATTCATCTTCTTGATGGAATATCTCCAAAGTATTGGTCTCATGATATTGATACTAAAGTGTTTATTATGCATGGTGCAAATGATAATATGGTTCCATATACACAATCTATAAAGCTTTCTGATGGAATATCTGATTCTGAATTATTTATTTCATATTTATATGAGCATAATGAAATTGCCCCAAAACGCTCAATATCACATAAGTTTAGAGAGCTATCACGTTTAGTATCTTTTTTTGAAAAGTTTATAAGATATCATGAAAATTAAATCCTTTCAAGGAGGGTATGATAAAAATCTATGCTATGTACTTTGGTGTGATGAAACCAATTTAGCAGCTATTATTGATCCTTCTGTNGANATTAGTGATATTATTCAGTTTATAGATGATAAAGAATTAATTTTGAATAAAATTATGATNACACACACCCATCATGATCATATTCGATATTTAAGTGAATTTATTAATATATATCCAGAAATTGATATCTATGCCTCTGAATATGCATCTNTAAATAANATAGANTTTATTGGTTTAGAACATTATGATACNNTATCNATNGGNAANAATNTAATCATTGGACTTTTTACNCCAGGNCATTATAAAGATAGTATNTGCTANTGGCATAAAGATGAGGATATGCTTTTCACAGGTGATACAATNTTTGTAGGTAGAACAGGAAGAACAATTAGNAATGGAAGTANTATATCTGATTTATATAATAGCGTTTATGATATTATTTTAAAATTACCNATGNAAACTACTATNTATCCTGGNCATCATTATGGATTTTCAAAAACTATAACNATTCAAGATAATATNAAATANTCTNATTTTTTTACATGTAAAACCTTAGATGAATTTATATTAATTATGAAAAATTTTGAAAATAATCGCAATAAATAGTTCATTTNTTAGNTTTATTCATTTAAAAAAACNTTTTTAGAGGAGATTTTNCAATAAATATCTTGCTTTTTAGAGGAGAAATCAATAGAATTAGGTATTGTCAATCTTATTCTTAACTTAAATTTTATTACAAGGAGNAAAATCATGGCAGAAAAAGTAGCAANACCTGGAGTTTCAAAAGAAAAAGGTTATCTATATTACTTAGGTAAAGATGGTAACGTTTGGCGTTCACAAATGGCAAGAGGTGCAAGCAAAGGTGGAAGCGCAGAAAAAGTAGCTGACGCTAATGTAACTAGAGAAGGTGGCTTTCTTTATTTTATTGATAAAGATGGTGACGTTTCTAGAGCTCCTATGGCAAGAGGACGTAAGTAGAATACTTCTTTTTAGTCAATTAATAAAAAAGGCTCCTATATGGAGCCTTTTTTATTTCTCTTAAATAACATGACTTTTTCGAATTGATTTTCATTACCTTCTCTCATTCTTTGAATATTNCTACGGTGGGTATAGATAATAAATATAAGAGAGCATATGCTAAAGATAATAAAATGATAGCTTGTATAGATAATTGCATATATAGCTAGAGCAAATACCGCAATGATAGTGCTTAAACCAACATATCCTGATAAAACTACAGAGNTCATCCATGTGATAGTAATACATAATGCTGAGTAGGGTAGTGCAATNATTAAAACTCCNAGTAGCGTTCCTGCACCTTTTCCACCTTTAAAATTATAAAAAATAGGATATACATGACCCAGCATCGCAGAAAAACCAGATAATAGCATTAATGTAATATCCCCATGTGCCAAATACACTGGNATCATTCCTTTNGATAAATCAATAAAAAAAGTTANTAGACCAAATACAACNCCAACTGATCTTAGTGCATTCGTNCCACCTGCATTACCACTNCCAAGGTTTCGTATATCGACTTTCCANATTTTTCCAAGNATAAGACTACCAGATATGGATCCTAGAAGATAGCTTAAGACCATATATAATATGATNATATTCANACTCTACTCATCTATTATTNTTTGTACACCAATAGCAAATGATCCTGGNCCTGCATGAACTCCTAAAGCAGAACCTAAATCAACAAGATTAATACTAATAGTATTATNAAAGTTATTTTCNATATANTCAACTATTTCATGTCCNTCATCTTCNGCATTACTATGCGCAATTGAAAATTTATAATTTGCATTTTGATCAAGTTTTTTAAGTANTGTAGCAGNTAATCGATTATGAAAATTTTTACTACCAAATAAAGCNCCTGCTGATTTNAACTTTCCTTCTTCATCAGTTGTTAGAATAGGCTTTAAATTTAAACTTTTAGCAATTACTCCNTTAAGTTTTGGTACNCGACCACCCTTTATAGCATANTCTATATTCTTTATNCCTAAATATATTTTTGTATTTTTAATGAGAGTNTGAATCTTTTCTACTAATTCCTCATGATTTTGAATAGTTTCAGATAATTCACTTGCGCTATCAACAATTAATCCTAATCCAGTCGATGCACAAAGAGAATCCATAATAGTTACTTTAAAGTTATCAATTTTTTTCATNGCATTTTTACATGAGGCCATAGTTCCACTTAATTTATCTGGAATATGAATAGATATTGCAGATTCAAAGTGAGTTGATAAATATTCAAATTTATTAATAAAGTCTCCAGCTGGAGGCTGAGATGTTTTTGGATGTGTAGGGTTTGTTTTTAATTCATGATAAAATTCTTCAGAGGTTTGTGATATTTTATCAATGTATTCCTTATCTCCAAAACTATACCGAACAGGTACTACATGAATATTTTTATTATGGAAATCGACACTAATATCACATGCAGAATCAGTAACAATAGCAATTTTAGATTTACTACTATGCGATGATTTTATTTGTGCATGCATATCATCAGCTTTTTGATTTTTAATCTCACCAAATGATTCACAAATGCTAAATACTTTACTTGGATTATTAGTATGTATATGTATTTTAACTTTTCTTTTATTCCCAGCCAGTATGAAGCTATCACCTAAATCAGATAATTTTTGTTTAAGACTTTTTCTACTAATATTTTCATTTTCTACAATACATTCGGTACAAAATTGAAATTTAGAATTTTCATATTCTTCATTAATATTCACTTCACTAGAATCGTCCGTTTGAATATTATCAATGATATCCTCATTCATAATTTTTTCATGCTCAATATAATGTAGCATTCCTTTAATCATATCAACATAACCAGCTGCACCTGCATCAACCACTCCAGCATCTTTTAATAGTTTCATTAATTCGGGTGTTTTTTCTAATGATGCTTGTGCTACATTATGCATATCTTTAAAAATATCTAGCATATTACTTTTTTGATAGTCTGTAGAAGATAATGCGTTAGAAACATCTCTCATTACTGTAATAATAGTACCTTCTTTAGGTTCAGACATTGCGCTTGCAGCTGCATTAAAACCACCTTCAAATACTTTTGAGATATTTTCATTATTAAGATTATCTAATTTTTCAGCACTTTCTAGCATTCCAATAAAATATTGAGCCATAATTGTTCCAGAATTTCCTCTTGCAGAATCAATAGCTGTATTTGCTATTATTGATAATGTTTTTCCAAAGTGGGAATCAATATGCTTTTCTTCAATTTTAATAATTGGTCTTAGTGTGAATAAGAGATTGGTTCCAGTATCTCCATCTGGAACAGGAAAAACATTAATTTTATTTAAGTGCTCATGTTTAGATATTATATTAGTAATACCAGAGACCAGAGCATTAAAAAATATATTTCCATCTATTTGTTTAGATTCTTTTATCATATATCTTCAAAATATAACAAATATAAATTAAGTTTTTATGACTTAATTCTTAACTATAATATTTTAATAGTTTAAAAGTTTTAAAGGCATCAAACCAACGATGAAATTGTTTTTTGAAATGTATATTCGATGAGGAATTGGTAATACCTTCCCACGCTTTTTTAAAATTTAATTTTATTAATATTTCTGATAAGTCTAAATCTATTTTTTGACATTTTTTTAACATCTCTTCATATGATATTTTCTGTGAATTTAATGCTATTTCAATCCAGATAGATAAAATTTTAAATGACTTTGATGAGTAATATAAACTATTTATATCTAGTTTTCCATCCACACACTTTTTTAATCGCATACTTGTTCCCAGATAAGATCTATTGAGGTGCCTCGAAGAGGGATAAACTAGAATATTATTAATATGAAATACCCCAAATGATTTTTGAAGTTCTTGTAAAAAATAAAAATCTTCCGCGGCTTTTCTTTTATTCATTCCTCCAACGGCTATATATGCATTTTGTGTACATATCATTGTAGATCCAAGTGGAACATAGCTATATGGGGAATTACTTTTTTTAAGATTTTTAGCAGTAGATTTTAGAAAGTTTTCATAATTACTAATTATTTTTATCGTTTCAGGCTCATCTCGTAAATGTTCAAAATCAACGGTAGCAGCTTTCCATTGATTTTTCATATAAGACGCATGGATAACATCTAAATAATCTTCTGATAGTTTTGTATCTGCATCAATAAAGCATATAATAGTATCAGATTTACAATAAGGTAAGGTAACATCAACAGATATTTTTCTAGCCGTTCCTACACCTGCATCTTTATCATTAATTGAGTTCTTTTTTGAAAAAGCATCTATAACAATAAATTCTAGATCTGATTTATATTCAAGTAATTTTTTAAATGTTTTTGCATTATTATCAATAATTTGTTGATTCTCTGTATCGGAATTATTAATTACTATTGATATTAGTGTATTTTTAAGTAGTTCATTATTTTGTTTCTGAATTGAACTTATAGTTTTGAACAAATAATCATATTCATCATAGCATGGTATACTAATAATAAAATCATATGTTTTATTTGTATAATTACCATTTATAGGCCAATGGCGATGAGCAGATTTTTTATCAAAATATTTTTTATATTTATGATTCACTAATATACTTTTTTGATATCTTTAATATTCTATCATAATCATTATATGAAACCCAATTTATTTTAATTCCTCGTTTTTCCATACGTCTAAACCACGTTTTTTGTCTCTTTGCAAATTTTCTAATTGAAGTTTTTAGTGATTCAACCATTTCGTCTTTTTTAATACTACCTTTTAAATATTCTCCTATAAATCGATATTCAAGACCAAAATACTCTAATCTGTTAATTGGCATACCATTATCAATTAATTTTTTCACCTCATCTATCATACCCTCATTCAGCCGTTCTTCTAATCTGATTTTAATTTTCTTCCTAATCAGTTCTCGATTGATTTCTAATCCAATAATAAGTGAAATATCATTTCGTGGAGTTAATTTAAAACCTGATAATGGTTCATTATTTTTCATGATTTCAATATTTCTTATTATTTGTTTTTTAGTAATCAGTACCATCTTACTCATTTGTTCTGAGTTCGATATTTTACTTAGCATATTTAATAACTCATCTTTACTATAAGATGATAATTCTTGTCTTAAATTTTCATTTGGTGGTGGCTTATTAGACAAATCATAATCTAGCAGAACAGATTCTATATAAAGGCCCGTACCACCACATAAAATTGGAATTTTATTTTTTTTATTAATAATATCATATGCATCTGAAAAATCTTTTTGAAAATTATGAACACTATAATTTTCCATTGGATTTAGTATATCTATTAAGTGGTATGGTATTTTTTTATTATTTATTTCATATTCATCTAAATCTTTTCCTGTACCTATATCCATTCCTTTATAAATTTGTCTAGAATCAGCTGAAATAATTTCTCCGTTCAAATCGTTGGCTAGCTTTACAGCCATTGAGGTTTTTCCGCATGCTGTTGGTCCTGTTATAATTACTAATTTATCTTGATTTTTTTTATTTGATGTCATGTTTTAAATTTGCAAAATATGTTACAAATTAAGATTAATAAATATAAATAACTTATGGAAATCAGTAAATGACAAAGGATAAAGGACATATTATAGCAATAGGGGGTGGAGGATTTGGTCGTACACCAGATAAGCCTATCATTGAAAAATATATATTAGATCAATCTAAAGTAAAAAATCCTAATATATGTTTTTTCCCAACTGCAAGTGCCGAGAGGCAAGATTATATTGATAATTATTATAAGGCATTCTCTACTTTAGATTGCAACCCAACTCATATTAGTTTATTTAGTAGGACTCCTGATCTTGAATCTGAGTTTGATAAATCAGATATAATATATATTGGTGGAGGTAATACCAAAAGTATGCTGGCAGTGTTTCAAGAATGGAACATTAATCAATTATTATTAAAAGCCTATGAAAATGGTAAAATTCTTGCGGGTGTTAGTGCGGGAGCGATATGCTGGTTTAATAAAGGAATTACTGATTCATGGGCTGATGAATTAAAAGTATTAGATTGTTTAGATTTTTTACCCGGTTGCTGCTGCCCTCATTATGATGGTGAAAAAGATAGACGGCCATCAGTGATGGAATTTATTAATTCAGGTATTATTGAGTCTTGTTTGGCGATTGAAGATGGAGCTGCAGCTCATTTTAAGAATGGAAAATTATTAAATGCTATATCATTTTACAAGGGCGCCAATGTCTTTAATATCTATAATAAAGATGATAAGATTTATGAAATTCCTATGGATTCTATCAATATATATTAGTATTATTTGCTATAATTGTTAATTAATGGAGGAATTACAATGAATTTGCAAAATAAAATTATATCAAGTGGTGTAAAGAGCGCCTTGAAACAGAAATCTCTAGTATCTAAAATTCTAAATATGATTGGAATTATAGTATTATCATTAATTAGTTTTGGTGGTTTGGTATTATTATTTGATGGCTCTGCAGAGTTAATGATGAGATTTACCATGACATTACTAGTAACCTATCCTTCAATCTATATTTTATTTAATAGATTTTTGAATAAAATCTCTATTATGGATTCTGTAAAAAAACACTTTTTACTATGGTTGAATTTTATATCAAATTTAATATTTGGCTCAATGATTTATTATATGTTTAATGTAGGTAGTATTCAAATTATTGAGTTAATAATTACATTCCCAATTTTATATCTTAATTTTNTTGGAGACTTTTCAATNATTGAAGCATTTAGAAAAGGTACNACTATTAATGANCAATATAGTATTCAATATATAAGNTTNGTNCCTGAACCTATTAGAAATTTTATTTCATCAATTATNAATGGATTNAAATCATTTTTGAATTGGTTNACTACTAGTGCTATTGGNAAAGTNATTTTATCAATTGGNCTTGGTTATNTAATAAAAAGTTTTATGAGTNATTCTGANGAAGANGATTTANCAAATTTTTCAATGGATACAGATGGNGATGGTATNATTGATACANTAGGTATGGATACAGATGGAGATGGCATTGTAGATACTGTTTCAATGGATACAGATGGAGATGGCATTGTAGATACNGTTTCAATGGATACAGANGGAGATGGATTAGCTGACTCAGTTGCAGTAGATATAGATGGAGATGGTGTAGCTGATACTATTATTGATACTGATAAAGCATAAAAAGGGATAATCATGAGTATAATTTTAGGAATAATTGTAGTATTAGTTATTGGTATTGCAATAATGTATAATGGTCTAATTAATAAAAAAAATCAAGTTGAAAATGCATTTGGTGGGATGGATGCTCAGCTTAAAAAACGATATGATTTAATCCCTAATTTAATTAGTACCGTTCAGACTTATATGAAGCATGAAGCAGATACCCTAACCCAGATTACTGAATTGCGTGCTAAAGCGGTATCTGGAGAAATTTCAGACGATGAAAAAGTTGATTTAGATAATACGATTACATCTAAGCTCGGTGGAATAATGGTTGCCGTAGAAAACTATCCCGATCTTAAAGCTTCAGATAATTTCAATCAATTACAGCGTAGCTTGAATGAAGTTGAAGAACAAATTTCTGCTTCAAGAAGAGCATATAATGCTTCGGTTACATCTTATAATAATGGTGTCGAAATGTTTCCTACAAATATTTTAGCAGGGATGATGAAAATGAAACATAAAAATGTATTTGAAATCCCTGAAGTTCAAAGAGAGAATGTTAATGTTGGTGATTTATTTAATAAATAATAGTATTAAATAAATGTATGTCTAACATTAGCAATTTAGAAAATTTATATAACAGCGAATTGAAACCTAGATTATCTGTATTAAATAATCAAAGAGTTGCTATTGTTAATAAAATTAAAAAGTTCAGTTTATATTCAATAGCTCCAATAATTATATCAATTTTTATTTCAATACAAATTCATAATCCTATCCCTACTATTATAACTATTGTTATTTCTGCATTAATTTCATTTTTTAAAATTAACCCATTATGGAAAGAATATTATAAGCAATTTAAAGAGCAAGTTATTCGAGAAATTATTCGATTCATTAATAATGATTTATCCTATCATCCATCAGATAAAATGAGTCAAAGTAAGTTTACAAAATGTGGTATATATCGGACGGGTATTGATCGATATAGAGGAGATGATTATGTTGAGGGGAAAATTGATTCAACGCATATTGAATTTTCAGAAATTCATGCTGAGTACAAAACAACCACTGTTGACAGCAAAGGTCGTACTCAAACACATTGGTACACTATATTTAAAGGTCTTTTATTTAGTGCGGATTTTAATAAAAATTTTAATACTACAACTTATGTTTTAACTGACTCTGCAGAAAAGATGTTTGGTTTCTTAGGTACAAAATTACAAAAAATGAATAAAGGTAGAGGGGAATTAATAAAACTCGAAAACCCAGAATTTGAATCAGAGTTTGTTGTTTATTCAGAAGATCAAATTGAATCTAGATACATATTATCACCATCGTTAATGGAAAAAATATTGTCATTTAAAAAACAGACTGGAAAAAATATTCAGCTATCATTTGTAGATAGTCGATTATTTGTTACAGTTCCCTATGGAAAAGATCTTTTTGAGCCTAAATTATTTGGAGATATCGTCAACTTTACTCATATTCAAGAATATTATGCAGATTTAAGTTTAGTGATTGATCTTATTGAAACTTTAAATCTCAATACTAGAATCTGGACAAAAAAATAAATTAATTAAATTAAGGAGCGGTTTTATGAATACATCTCTAAAGCCAGATATATTATATTTTAAAAAACAGGTATATATTTTTTTAACACTCACTATTCTTTTTGTTATATTTTTCCTACCATTTTGTTTAATCATATTAAATGAAGAACAACCTAGATTATTTATACTATTAATTGGAACCATAGGATGGTCAGCATTTGGTGCTGTTGTTTTATTGTTTCATAAATTATGGATTGATAGGCTTAGTTATATCATAAAGGATTCCAGTATAACCATTTATAAAGGTATTTTTACTAAAATTGAACAGAATATTCCAAATAGCAAGGTAACAGATTTTGTTCTACATCGTGATTTGTTTGATCGTTTCATGGGTATAGCATCAATACAAGTACAAACTGCAGGAGCTTCAGGTACAGTTGGTTATGAAGGTAAAATAGATGGCGTATTAGATTATGAAGAAGTGCATAAAAATCTAAGAGATAAGCTTATTAGTATACAAAATATTACTGAAATCGATAATAACACAGATAAAGATAAAACAAACGATTTAATTCTAAATGATATATTATATGAATTAAAGGAAATTAATAAAAAGCTAAATGATTAATAATTATTAATATTCTAATAAACTAATTATTGTTTTATAAATATTATTTTTATTCCAGAAAACTTCCTTTTCAATATGTGGTGCGAAAGGAGTTGGTGTATCTAAAGATCCTATACGTTCTATAGGGGCATCTAAATATTCAAAAGCTTCTTCAGATATAGTTGCAGCTATTTCCGCTCCAAATCCCGATGTAATGGTTGCTTCATGTAGAACCATTACTCTCCCGGTTTTCTTGATTGATTCTAATACTAAATCTTTATCCCATGGAATAAGAGATCGCAAATCAATAATTTCAATTGATTTATCATTTGTAACTTCTTTAGTAGCTTCTAGTGCCCAATGCACTCCTAAGCCATATGTGATAATACTAAGATCACTACCCTTTTGAATTATCTTTCCTTTACCAATCTCATCAGAGTAAAGTCCATCAATAACATCTGATTTTATACTTCTATATAATCCTTTATGCTCAAAAAATAATACAGGATTTGGATCGTCAATGGATGAAATGAGCAAACCTTTAGCATCTACTGGGTTAGATGGATAGACAATTTTTAATCCAGGGACATGCGTAAACCAAGCTTCAATATTTTGGGAGTGAAATGGTCCGGCTCCCATTCCTCCACCAGTGGGCATTCTAACTGTAACATTAATCGATTCATCCCATCTATAGTATGTCTTTGCCAGATTATTAACTATTTGATTAAATCCACATGATACAAAATCTGCAAATTGCATCTCTACTATAGGTTTATAGCCTCTAAGAGACATACCCATAGCTGCACCTATGATTCCAGATTCGATAATCGGCGTATTTTTTACTCTATCTATTCCAAATTCTTCTAAAAATCCTTTAGAAATTTTAAATACACCACCATAGTCAGCGATATCTTGACCCATTAAAAGAACTTTATTATCAGATTTCATTTTTTCATATATAGCATTAGAAATAGCATCAACAAATCTAATTTTTTTACTTTGTATCTTATTAGGATATTTTATTTTATTTATTGGTTTATATACGTCTTTTAATTCATTTGTAACATCAGTTTTTTCTATTGGAGCATTTAGAGCAAATTCTAAATCTTTAGAAAATGAATCAATTAATTCATTTTTGATATTTTGGATATCATCTTTATTAATTATTTTCTTTTTTATCATTTCCTTTTCAAATAAAGTAATTGGATCTTTTTTCTCCCATTTTTTAATAAGTGATTTAGGGACATAATCAATTCCAGATGCTTCTTCATGACCACGCATTCTAAATGTTAATGCTTCAACTAAAAATGGTTTTTTAGTTTTACGACATTTTTTTGAAATAGATTGGAAAGTATTATAAACTTCTAGGATATTATTTCCATCTATGGTCATTGATTCAATTCCATATCCAATACCTCTATCAGCTAAATTTTTGCATAAATATTGTTGTGAATTAGGAGTAGATAAACCATATCCATTATTTTCAATAACAAATATTACCGGAAGACTCCATACTGCTGCTAAATTTAGAGCTTCGTGAAAGTCTCCTTCACTAGTAGCGCCATCACCAACAAAAGCAATTGCAATATTATTGCTTTTCGTAATTTTTTCAATATAAGATACACCACAAGCAACAGGTAACATCGCAGCAAGGTGAGAAATCATTCCAATTAAATTATAATCTAAACTTCCAAAGTGAAATGATCGATCTCTACTTTTAGTGAATCCGCCCTTCTTACCCATCAATTGACAAAATAGTTTCTTTAAATCCATATTACGAGTTGTAAAAACACCTAGATTACGATGCATGGGAAATATGAAGTCATCTTTATTGACTGCAGCAGTAATACCAACACTAATTGCTTCCTGTCCAATACCAGAGAACCATTTGCTAATTTTTCCTTGCCTTAAAAGAAGTAACATTCTCTCTTCAATTAATCTTGGCATGAGAAGCTGATTAT
>NZUX01000050.1 GCA_002703645.1 Fidelibacterota bacterium
AAGCCTACCATTAAGATTATATCTTGGATATTAATATCATCATCCTCGTTAATATCTGATGCTAATTCTTGATATAGCGTAGGTTCTATTAACTCAGTTATAATATTAACACATAGTATAACATCCAAAATATCTACAATTGAATCTTCATTAACATCACCTAAAAGAATAGGCATTTCAATAATTTCAAATTCAATAGGTAATGATTGATCATAATGTATATAAGAATCAACATTAGAAGTAAATTCAATATTACATAAATACGCACCAGGGTTAATATTGGAGCTAAATTCAATAATAATAGGTTCAAAATTAATACCAGCCTCACCAGATTCTATATTATCTAAATTAATTATGTTATTAATTATATTAATATTATCAGAATCACAATTCATCGATATTGTTGGATTAATTGCAGTACCCCAATTATCTTGATTGAAAAAAATACCAGTAAACTCAATTGTTTCTCCAATATTAATTTCATTATTGTTATCATTCTGTATATATATATCTGTCTCTATTAATTCTATTTTAGGAAATAATGGAGTTATAATAGCATTAAATGCATCAACACGACCGGAGCCTAATTTTCCAACTAAATAGGATTCTGAGTTCACATTATAAATTATTGGATTTGCTGTTTCTACAATCATAGTATGAATTTGTTCTCTTCCCCAATTGGGATATAATGATTTCATAAGCCCTGCTACACTCGCTGCTACAGGAGATGCCATTGAAGTTCCATTCCATGAAGAATAGCCACTTCCATTATTAACACAGCTTTGTATAGATTCTCCAGGAGATGCAATATCTACAGTAGGATGATATGTTGCCCAATGATTCCATGAATTATTTTGCCCTAAGGCTGTAACTGAAATCATATCTTCATAGCTTGATGGATAATGAGCCTGTTCTATATTCTCATTTCCAGCAGCTCCAAATATTAGTGCATTATATTCATTGGCACACATACTTATTAACTCTTGTTCGAACATATTATATCCAGTTCCACCCCAGCTACAATTAACAATAGAAAATCCTTGTGAATAATATCCAGCTTTAGCTGCATATAATACGCCATCAAATCCATTAGATATATATGAAGGATCCTCTGCTTCACCTGTACATTTAACAGACATAACGCTACAATTAAAAGCAGTCGAAGCAATACCAGTATTATTATTAGTTGTTGCAGCTAATAAACCAGCCACATGAGTTCCATGAGCCCACGATCCATTATTCGGGACATCAGGGTTATTGTCCCCATAAGATGAACCTGTAACATCCCAACCAACTAAATCATCAATGAATGTNGACATATTATTATCCCAATTATCATCATCAATCCCATTTAAATCNCCAGGATCAAGTACCCATTGNCCATTTATATATTCAATAGTGTGTCCATCGCCATCGGCATCTTCACCTAAATTCTGCCATAAATTCCCTACTAAATCTGGATGCTGCCAATTAACACCAAGGTCNACTGATGATAAAATAATATTGCGATTACCAGGAATTTCATTACCATTAATATTCCATAAATCCCANGCATTATTGGAATTAATTGCTTCTAAAAACCATTGATTATTATATCGAGGATCATTAGGGGTNTAATATATTTTTCTATAATAATCATATTGTACCGAGNTGATATAATCTAACTTTTCTAATTNATTTTTAATCAAATCAATATTTAANGATTTATCACTAGAAAAAAATAATCTATAAATATTTGAAAAAATAATTCCATTATAAATATCATCATCAGAAGCGTATTTACTCCATTTTTCTATTTTATAAACNCCATTATTAATTAAAAATTCATTTAAAGGTAGGTAATCAATNAGNGTATTCTCATCTTNAGTAATATCAAATGAAATTATATCCGTATTTAAGTGAAATAATAAGACGTCATCTTTTCTTCCTATATCTTTAGAAAAAAGATTGGACANCAATAAAGTGAATAAAATAAAGTAATGTATTAACATAATTTAANCCTGGAACAATTTATAGCAGAATAAACGTTTTTGATATTAAAAGGATATTACAAAATGTAATCATTTCNAATTTAAAGATTTTAATATTTGTAAATAGCCATCAATATATTGATTGTCAGTTACTACNTGTTCTTGAGGAATTATATCATCAAATATAGAATTTTTATATTCAGAAGATAAAACGATAGAAAAAGGAATTTTAATGATTTCTAGAGTTTCTTTTATAAGGTATCCATTAATACTCCAAACACCCGGNGAAATAATTATATGATCTAACTTATTCCTTTTCTGATGCAAACATGAAACGGCCTTAGATTCAGAGTGAGTTTGCATAATTGATAAAGAATAATCACTCCCCCTAAACTCTTTCTTAATCTTTGAATTNATTTTATCTAATGTTAAAGTAGATTGTTTATCTTTATTTTTAAGGCCTAATAAATTCATATTAGGCCCATGAATTATAAGAACTCTAATAGTTATTCTATCCTTCTAAAATTAAGTTAACTAATTGAACAACATCTAAAATGTTAATTTCNCCATCCTGATTTACATCAGCCGCAGAATAATCTAATTCTTGATTACCTAATGCCATANTAACTAATTGAATTACATCAAGGACATTAAGGATAGAGTCTCCATTTACATCACCAAGCAGAGTATTATCAGAACTAATTAATTCAATCAANAATGATTCAGTTTCACTGGCATTTGAGCTAATACTTAAATATGCATTATAAACTCCATCNGGGAGNGCATCATTTTGAGCAATAACATTAATGATATCTGAAAACCCTTCTTCTAGCTCTCCAGTAAGTTCAAAATTTCCTATTTCGTTAATTCCAATCCATGATGGTGCTTTAGATATATAAGTACTTAAATCATCATGTGCATAGCTTGTATTAAATGACATTTGTAGTCCTGAATTTCCTTGTGCATTTTGCATACCTATCGTTGCAGAGCTAAAATCTCCAGTCATTGAATCATAATTAAGATTTATTTCTCCTGTTGAATGTATTACTATTTGAAAATTATANNTGCTATTTTCAAAATAGNTAGGCCANTGNGATACATTATTAAACCAAACAACNAATCTNTCACCATCTGANTGATANTAAACTTCNCCAGAACAGGANCTACAGTTNTCATTTAATGGATTTAAATCATCCCAGAATCCAAAAATAGCAGGTCTAGGNGCAGAAGTAGATGGTATAGCTATATTATCCCATGCNTCATTATCATTTCCAAATCCAATCCACCCATTTGGATTAATTATACATTCATTATAATTTGCTCCATAAAAAGGNAAGGTAAANCCAATATCAATTGATGCNCCNGATNCATCATTATNAGTAAAATTATATAAAGTTCCAATATTAGATATATCAATCCAATCTGATTCTAAGTTGGACTCGTTATCAGAATCAGTCCAATAATTTTCTGCTATATCAGGNCCACCCATAGGGTTTTGNAATTGACTTACNTTNACTGAATATGATAACATAGATTCAGGNTCACCTGTATTACTAANTTCAAATGAAGAATTACTANTTTCTCCATCAGAAAGATCAAAGATTAAATCAAAATCAGAATANCTTAAAGCTGGATCAGGCAANTCAATGGCATCAATACCATCNATTGATGNTAATCCTACATTATATGGATCGAGATAACTACTTAAACCTAAATTCCANGATACAGATGTTTTNCCATAAGTATCATATCCAAAGTTTGTACATGATGCAACTCCACCATATAATTGTCCAATTATTCTATGAGTTANNCCATCAAANAATGGAGAGCCAGATGANCCNGGTTCAGTTGTACCATCATCCCANCTATCNACATCCCAATAGCTACCACTATTTGATGCATTNTTGTAATCAAAAGAAATCTTTTTTATATCTCCAGAAGGATGATGAATTCCAACNGGNATACTTGGTGTAGCCCCTGAAACATCCCATCCAGCATAATGTACATTATAACTTTCAGGTGGTGTTTCATTTAATAATAATAATGCAAAATCTGACGTAGAACTATTCGCAAGTAAGGTAGAGCCAGAAACTGTCATATTGGTAGGTCCATTTTGGTTATTACAAACAGGGCTCTCATAATTAAACATAAAAATCCATGAATTATTACCACCTAAACAGTGATTTGCNGTTAANAAATAAGGGGTTAAATCTTGNGCNCCATTATTNATTATTGANCCTGTGCATAATCTAGATCCACCAGATGTTAAAATCATTGCTACTGATCTAACTTCATCTTGCCAATCATCNCCAACACTACAAGCNACATTATTATTACANCTACCAGAATCACCATACCCTCTATCNTCATTAAAAAAGGTATNTTTATAATCATGTGCTACTGTGCTAATACTTATATTACCTCTAAATNCAGGNTTTCTAGGTTCATTATATTCTAATATAATTTTATCTCCNANAACAGGAGCTGTNGAAAANCCACCATGTGGCTTATGATTATAATCTGTAAATGCACCTAAAACCATTTCCTTATTTTCTGAATAAACAAAAAATTCAGCACCCTCTGGAATATCATAAATATCATAAATTACATTTAAAGAAAAGGCTCCTCGTGATTCAATTCTTAACTGCCATATTGCAGAGCCNTCCTCTAAGATTGTCCATACACCAGAATTATCCATATTAAAATCTACTGGAATAGGGTTCGCAAATCGATAAGGNTTAGTATCATTTGTTCGCATTTCTTGCTCATCTTCATTAATAAAATCNTGAACATTAAATGCTGGAAGTGTATTAGTTGGGATGGCTAGCTCTTCATCTAAACTAAAACTTTTTGGTGTAGANTCAANAGATACTTGTGNAAATAAAACAGNGCTAAGTATTAAAANACTCAAACTAAAATTAAAATTCATAACTTTCTCCAGTAAAATTTTTATATAATTCAATATAAAGACCTCTTAATTTAATATAGAAAACAAAATAATTTACAACATGTAACTGATAAATAAACTTTATCAGTTCAAATCAACTTGATAGCCCTTTGATATTAAATTACTTTTTATTTTATCTAAACTTCCANTTTTATGATTATATTCAATAAAAATTAAAACNGTTGATTGATCTTGACTTAAGGTTATATCAATATCNATGATTCCNCTAGTGCTATTTTCTATAGTTTTATAAATTTCTTTATAACATTCTTTGCAATCATGCGTAATATCATTATTGTATACATCATTTAATATAATCATTGCTGATGTTGTTTGTTTAGGTTTGCTATAACAGCCTNCGACTAATAAACTAATAATTAGATAGAATGATGGTAATAAAATAAATTTTCTCATTTTAATGATATGTGTAATTTGTTTATTAATATTCAGTCAATTTAATATAATATTTTTTTTAAATGAATAAATTAATATTCCAAATATTAAAAATAGGATTCATTGTATCTATCATGATGATAAATAGTATACTATTTTCATCTGGATGGGTATATCAAGCAGATCTATTAAATACACAGGTTGTTNATAATAAAAATATTAAAGAATTATCNGGAAATGTAAGAATCACCAAAGATGAAACANTACTAGAAACACAATTAGCTATTCTATACTCTGATAATGATCAATTAGAATTATTTGGAGANATCATAATGATTAGCAAGGAAGANACTCTAAAATGTGATACNCTCTACTACTATCCCAAAAATAATGAAATAGACTATTTTATTGCCGCTGGNAATGTTTCCNTGTTTAATGAAGAACAGCANNTCTATTCTGANTCCCTTTATTACTGGTCAAAAATTGATTCTATATATGCAGTAGGAGATGTANTTCTTAATGATAANTCAAATAAACTAAATGCTGAATCTATTAACTACTGGAAATCANATGGATTTTATGGATATTCNTTTACAGCAAATAATAATGTTATCATTAAAACTGCTGATTCTGAAATTAAAGGTAATGAGNTTGTTTATNTAGATTCCATNCANNAGATGAGNATATTGAANCAGGCNTCAGTTGTACGTAATAATCAAAAAATATTAGGTGATACAATGATTATTCAATTTCAAGATTCAAGTATACAAAAAATTAATATCNATGATAGGCCAATAGCATATAATAATATAAAAGCAAAAACTGAACTTGATTCAACNATATCTANCTATCGTGATATNATGTATGGTGAATCAATGCAATTAGATTATAACNATAATAAATTAAAGACAATGCAGATTAATGGTATGGCAAACTCATTATATCATATTGTTGAAGAAAATATTTTAGATGGTTATAATGATGTTTCAGGAGATACTATGCGTTTATCATTTAATGAGGATGAGTTAATACGAATGTATGTAAATGGGGGAGCAAGAGGAACCTATCATCCTGAAAAAAATAGCTCAAATCTAGATAGCACAATACATTANATTGCTGATAAAATTGATTATATAATTAATGAATCTCAAAATTATTTTTACGATAATGCATCTATACANTATCAAGATATCGAATTAATNGCTAATCATATCGANGTNGATTGGAATACAAATAAACTCATTTCNTATATTTCNAATGGAATTAANCCCCAAGTTCAAACAGANCCTAATAGNAACCCNATGATAGGTGATACATTATTTTATAATCTAATTTCAAAAAANGGCATTNTTAAAAAAGGAAAGACTGAATTNAATAATGCATANTATCATGGNGANGAAATATTNAATGATACTAATGAAAANATTTATACATGTAATGGTATATATACATCTTGCGATTTAGATCACCCTCATTTCTATTTTTTTAGTAATAGAATGAAAATTGTTAAAGATAAAAATATTATAGCAAAACCTATTATCCTTTATATTCGTGATCTTCCTATTATAGGCTTCCCCTTTGCTATTCTACCTAATCAAGCAGGGAGTAGAAGGAGCGGATGGATTATGCCAAGTTTTGGATATTCAGAAAGGAATGGAACATATTTTCATAATTTAGGATATTATTTTGTATTGAATGATTTTTCTGATATGAAATTTTTAACCAATTTTTACGATCGGAAAGGATTTAAGTTCAATTTTAAAATGCGGTATAAAAAAAGATATAATTACAATGGTAACGTGTCTTCAATCTTAGTAAGAGATTTAAATTCTAATATAGATGAAAATGATAATATCAAAGAAATTTGGTATAATAATAAAGTTATTCAGAGTTGGAATCTGAATTGGACACATAATCACACTATCGATCCATCTCAAAGTTTATTTATCAATTTTAATTATGTATCTAAAAATGATTTTTACCAACAAGATCAAGTTGGTTATGATATTAATACTAGATTAAATCAACAAATAGTATCGTCATTGAATTATCGTAAAAATTGGAGAATTTCTAATAATTCACTTTCTATCAATATATCAGATTCATATGATTTATTAGGAGAGGATAAGGAATTAAATAGTTTAAATCAACCATCCTTTTTTAGGATATTCACTTTACCTAATATTTCATTTAATCATGGTGCAAGGCTACTATTTGGAAATGGGCCACGCTGGTTTAATTCTATATATTATTCATTCAATTCAAATTTAAAAGTAAGAATACGAAAAGGTAATGTTGCATATAATGATCTGCATTATAATTCACCAATTGATACAATTTCATATCAAAATGGAACAAATCACAAGCTAAGTATTTCTGCTCCACAAAAGATATTAAAATGGATTAATATATCTCCTAAAATCAACTTAACTGAAAGCTGGATATATGGATATAGAGAAAAACAAAAAGATGCATCTGGAGTTTTTATTGATGAATATAATTACTCATATAATAAATTCAAGCGTAGATTAACGGGAGATGTCTCCATTGGATTAAGTACTAAATTGTACGGTATTATTTCAGCAAATATAATGTCCCTATCAGCTATCCGTCATATTATTACTCCATCGGTTACATATTCTTATAGACCTGATTTCTATGAATCTTCTATTTTTGGTTTGGATATCAACTATGTAGATATGGACTCACAGGGGAATTACCATGATTATTTTTCAGGATCACTAGTATCTTCTACTCCAAATGGTAAACGTGAGACATATAGTTTTAATCTTAAGAATGATTTCCATGGTAAATTTTATATTGATGATACTTATAAAAAAATTCCATTATTTAGCATTAATACTAATGCATCATATAATGCTACTGCTGATTCATTAAATTGGTCATATTTATCGTCATCTATAAGAACTAATATTTCTAGAATTATTAATATTGATTTAACATTAAAACATGATTTATATAAGCTGGGCAATAATAACCAAAGAATTAATCAATTTGCTTCAAGTCCAAGATTAGTTAATATTAACTCAGGCATACAATTTCAACTTGAAGGTAAAAAAGTTACTGGATTTGAAGGATTTTTAAGTAATGATACCACATCTTATAATGAAAATGTTAGTTATACTGATACATTGGATTATTATAGGCCAATCATAAGTAATGAGAATTTATGGCAAGCTAAATTCTCATTTAGAGGATCTATGCGCCCCACTTCTAATCCTGAAGAAGAATGGAATAAAGATTTTTGGTTAAATTCTAATTTTGATGTTAATCTAACAAAGAAATGGGCNGTAGCNTATTCAATGAGATTTAATTTGATAGATAATGATATATTATCGCAAAGTTTTTATATATATAGACAGTTACATTGTTGGATTTTTAGTTTTAAATGGTACCCAGGAGTTAGTGCAAATAATTATTCGAATAGTGGTTTTCAATTATTAATTCGAGTTAAAAATCCAGATTTACAAGATGTACGTATAAGACAAACATCAGGTAGCATGTTTGGCTTCTAATANAATAAATTATTCTTTAATTATTTTATAATAATTAGTAAATATTCTAATCATGAAAATAACAGATAAATTAAATNAAGAAACAATTNTTTTTCTAACTNAAGAAAATCGAACTGATGCTATANAAGAATTATTAAATCAACTCGTAAAATATAANTACTTAGAAAAATCAGTAAAATTATTTTCATTNATTGANGCNCANGAATTAAAAAATAGTTCAGATATTGGTAGGGGNNTTGCATTNCCTCACTCTATTTCAAANGAGNTTNAAAATTTAGTATGTATTTTAGGNATTTCTAAAAATGGAATTAATTATAATAATGNTTCAATACACNCATGTCATATTGTNTTATTAAGTTTNTCACCTAATAATAANCCTGATGTNCATAGAAAATTTATATCNAAATTTCAATTATTAATGANNGATCCAATATTAAAACAAAAAATNATTAATGCTAATTCTANACANGANTTAGAAAAANTATTAANTCAATGGGAAACTAAACAAANTGAGGAAGAACTATAGTGTCTGATTTAATTNGAAATATTAAAGGAACAAAAGATATCCTACCCTTAGATAGTAANCTATGGCTAGAA
This sequence comes from Fidelibacterota bacterium, assembly GCA_002703645.1. Taxonomy (GTDB): domain Bacteria; phylum Fidelibacterota; class Marinisomatia; order SCGC-AAA003-L08; family D37C17; genus TMED161. The sequence goes on from NZUX01000050.1 coordinate 9,444, forward strand.
ACCGAAAGTATNATTCATAATTTCATGTCATTNCATGGTTANCATCTAATTAAAACACCTGTTTTTGAAAANACTGAACTNTTTAATCGTAGTATTGGAGAAAATACAGATATAGTTAATAANGAGATGTATACTTGGGAGGATAGAGATGGNACTAGCTTAACATTANGACCAGAATTNACAGCATCNGTTGTNCGNTCNTTTATACAAAATCAATTAGGNAATTTATCTCCTATNCAAAGATTTTATTATATTGATTCATCATTCAGAAGAGAGCGACCTCAAAAAGGTAGNCAAAGACAATTTACTCAATATGGTGTNGAATCAATAGGNTCACATAANCCAGAGCAAGATGTAGAGGTTATATTAATTGCATTTAGAATATATCAAATGCTTGGAGTTAACGATTTAGCAGTAAATATAAATAGCATTGGATCAAAAGANTCAAGATTGAACTATGTTGTAGATTTAAAAAAATTTTTAACACCATTTAAAAANAAACTAAGNGATATCAGCCAATCAAGGCTTGAATCAAATCCTTTAAGAATACTTGATAGTAAATCAAAAAAAGACTTAGAAATCATTAAAGATGCACCATTAATATCAGATTATTTAAATGAAAAAGATCAGGCNAATTTTGAGGTAATACAAAACTTATTAATAGACTTAAATATTCCATTCAAAATTAACGAGAATTTAGTNCGTGGATTAGACTATTATAACGGAATGATTTTTGAAATTATTAGTGATAATATAGGAGCGCAAAGTGCTTTATGTGGAGGGGGACGTTATGATANNCTCGTTGAACAGCTAGGAGGAAANTCNACTCCTGCTGTTGGGTTCGCAGCTGGATTAGAGCGTCTAATGTTAATACTAAAAGAACAATCAGAAAATTTAGATTATAGTACCGATATATACATTATATCATCTAATGAAGAAGCTATATCCCAATCAATAGTAATTGCTGATATATTAAGAAACAAACTAGGAATTAAAGTAATTACTGAAACTTTACGAAGAAGTGTACGTTCNCAAATGCGAGAAGCTAATAAAATCAATGCTCAATTTGTTATTATTATAGGCCAAGAAGATACTTCTAATAATGAAGTAATTATTAAAAATATGAAAGATGGATCNCAAATTAATGCTTCAATTGATAAGATTGAAAGTTATTTTGGGGTAGACTATGAATATAAATGATTGAAGATGTTATTATTATTCATCTACATGAATTAACCTTAAAAGGTAAAAATCGATCTTGGTTTGAAAAGACTCTAATTGCTAACCTAAAGAAACATCTTTATAATCTTCCTTATAANCAAATTAAGTTAACTTCAGGAAGAATATTTATAACTGAAATTAATCAAGATTTATGGGAAAAATATAGACAAGTNTTAAAATGTGTTATNGGTATTAGAAATTTTATTTTAACAAAAAAAACACCTTTAGATATTAATACTATTAAAAANAAATCNCTTATTTGTTGCCAATCATTAAATATATCAGGNANTTTTAGAGTTTCAGCTAGAAGNCAAAACAAGAACTTTGAATATAGTACAAGAGAAATTAATATGATAGTAGGTGAGCATATTCAAAAGAACACAGGTTTTAATGTTAATTTAAGTAGCCCAGATATAAATATAATTATTGAAATAGTTAATAATGATGCTTTTATAGGGGCTATTAAAGTCAATGCTTTTGGNGGCCTACCTGTAGGCACNGGNGAGAGTGCATTGTCATTGATATCTTCTGGAATTGATTCTCCAGTNGCATCTTTTAATATGATAAAAAGAGGAGTNAAATTAGACTATATCCATTTTCATAGTGCTCCTACTACAAGTAAGCAATCAGTNTATAATGTGATAAGTATATTAGAATTACTTTCCCAATATCAGCTAGATAGTAAACTATATTTNTTCCCATTACTTGATATTCAAAAAATTATTATGGATAAAGTGGATAGTAAATATTGGATTATTTTATTTAGAAGAGCAATGATTAAAGTTGCTAGTCAAATTGCTAAGTACAATAATTATAAAGTTTTAATTAGTGGTGAAAACATTGGACANGTCGCCTCTCAAACTTTATCAAATATTGTTGCTGTACAAGATGCTACTGACTTNCCTATTATACGGCCGTTAGCTGGGTACAATAAAGAAGATATAATTAATGAAGCCCAAAAAATAGGTACCTACAATATATCAACTGAACCATACGAAGACTGTTGTTCTTACTTTGTTCCTCCAAGTCCAGAAACTAAAGCGCATCTACCAAGAATTCAAAGTATTGAGAATAAAATAAATTTAAATGAATTAATAAATATTAAAATAGAGAACATTGAAACGAAAGAGATTAGATATGAGCAAAANAATTAAAATAATATCCTGGAATGTTAATGGAATACGNGCTGTGCAAAAAAAGGGTTTTGATGATTTTATAAAACAAGAAAATCCTGATATAATATGTATTCAAGAAACCAAAGCCCATCCAGATCAAGTTAATATTGGATTAAGTGATTATAAATATAAATATTGGAATTCCGCACAAAAAAAGGGCTATTCTGGTACTGCTATTTTTTCGAAAATAAAACCAATTGAAGTAGAATATGGATTAAATATTGAAAAGCACGATAATGAAGGTAGAGTTATTACATTNTATTTTAATAATTATAATTTAGTTACAGTATATACTCCTAACTCAAAGAGAGATTTAAGTCGTTTAAGTTATAGAGAAAAGGAGTGGGATANTGATTTTTTAAAATTTGTTAAAAACTTAGAAAATGATAATCCTGTAATTTTTTGTGGAGACTTAAATGTTGCACATAAAGAAATTGATCTAAAAAATCCTAAAACTAATAAACGTAATGCTGGATTTACAGAAGAAGAGCGAAGAGGATTTGATAATTATATAGATGCTGGTTTTATTGATACATTNAGAGAATTTAATACTGAAGAAGGGCACTATACGTGGTGGAGCTATATGTTTAATTCAAGAGCTAAAAATGTAGGATGGAGAATTGATTATTTTTGTATTTCTAGTATCTTAAAAGAAAAAATTAAGAATGCATATATTCTACCAGAAGTGATGGGTTCAGANCATGCTCCAGTAGTAATGGAAATTGAAGATTAGTGATAACCAATAATGAAATAAAAATCTTAAAATCATTATCGCATAAAAAATATCGCGATGAGCATAAATTATTTTTAGTTGAGGGCTTACGATTAATAAAAGAATTANTTCATTCTGGGTATATGATAGAAAAAATATGGACAACAGAAAATTTTATAAATACTAACTCATGGATAAAAACTAATCTTNAAAAATATGATAATATAAATTTAATCGATGAAAAATATTTTTTTCAAATTCTTAACACAAAAAATCCGCAACANATAATGGCATTAGTNTCTATCAATCAGCCATATGTAATTGAANATTTAACAAATAATATAATCAAAGATAAAAANATATTGATNTTAGATGATATATCTGATCCTGGAAATATGGGNTCNTTATTACGNTCAGCNGTATGGTATGATTTTGATACTATTATATTNTCTNATAATTGNGTCGANATATATAATCCAAAAGTAGTAAGNTCAGNTATGGGTGCTCATTTTTANATATCAAANTTTATCACTGGNGACTTAGCTAGAAATNATTNATTTATTAAAGGATAATAAATATCAAATTATAGGAGCAACATTAGATGGTATATCCTATAAAAAANTTAAAATTGAAAATNATTATTGGGCACTTATATTAGGTAANGAAGCTTATGGAATTAGTNAANAATTAAATANAGTNATTGATTNAAAAATNTCTATTCCNCAAAGAGGACCTATTGAAAGTTTAAANGTNGCNATTGCTGGTTCAATCCTTTTGGATCGATTAATACATNAATAAAATAATTCTATATCAAATANATAATCCGTATTAAATTTTACTATGAAAGTATTAAATAATATACTCGAAGCNATTGGTAANACNCCTANTGTTNAATTAAATAAAATAGGGGCTGATTTAGATTGTAATATNTTAGTTAAATGTGAATTTTTTAATGCTGGNGGNTCNATNAAAGATCGTATTGGATATAATATGGTTAATGAAGCTGAAAAAGANGGNCGTATTAAACCNGGAGATACTTTAATAGAACCTACNTCTGGCAATACAGGTATTGGAATGGCTTTAGCTGCAGCAGTGAAGGGNTATAAAATGATTATTACAATGCCTCAAAAAATGAGTAAAGAAAAAGANGTAGTTTTAAAAGCTCTAGGTGCTNAAATTGTAAGAACNCCAACNGAAGCTGCATGGGATAGNCCTGATAGNCATATAGGTGTAGCAAAGAAATTAAATANAGAAATACAAAACTCACATATACTTGATCAATATGCAAANCCAGCTAATCCAAATGTACACTATGAATGTACTGCACAAGAAATTATNAATGATTTAGATGGTAAAATTGATATGGTTGTCATGGGTGTTGGNACAGGTGGNACNATNACTGGAGTTGCAAAAAAATTAAAAGANTTTAATCAAAATATTCAAATAGTNGGNGTNGATCCNCACGGTTCAATTCTTGGNGGTGGGGATGANGTNTTTTCATATAAAGTTGAAGGTATTGGATATGATTTTTTCCCTGATGTACTAGANAATAATTTAATTGATGAATATATNAAAGTTAATGATGAAGATTCATTTAAAATTGCAAGGCGTTTAATCAAAGANGAAGGCCTTTTTATTGGTGGNTCATCAGGTNCNGCAGTATGGGCTGCATTAAAAGCTGCACAAAAATTAACTNCTNGCCAAAATTGCTTAGTTATTTTACCAGATTCAATTAGAAATTATTTAAGTGGTTTTGTTGATGATGACTGGATGAGCAATAATGGATATTTAGATTAACCNTATATAAAGAATANTATTGATTACATTANTCCTTTTAATTCCTTTTATTATATATCTTTNTACATTATTATTTTTCTGTTTAGCTAATCTTAAATTGCAATCNNATNANATAACAACTGATACTANCTTAGGAATTAGTGTTATTATTGCTATTAGAAATGGNGAGAAATCATTAAATCATTTAATTCAGNATTTATTANNNCAAAATTATAAAGGTCCNATTGAATTTATTTTAATAGATGATGAATCTACTGATAATACTAAAAAATATATTTTAGATATTGTTAATAAGGACTGCTCGATTTAAATATNTATCTTCTTTAGATGGAAATAANAAATTAAAATTCAAAAAGAAAGCTCTCGATTTAGGTATTCAAAATTCAAAATATAATCATTTACTATTTACAGATGTTGATTGCTCTATATCTANTAANTGGATTACAANGATGGCTCANTATTTTTCAAATGGATTTGANTATTTAGTTGGCTANTCATTAGTAAAAAGAAATANCANATTAAATATAGTATCTANATTNCAAAAAATGGATTTGCTCTTATTGATGATTATGTGTCGTGGCTCATCATACTTAANNNCNCCATGGGCTTCATCTGGNCANAATCAAGGTTTCACNAAAGATTTATATANNCGTACAGGTGGNTTTNTAAAAATAACAAAATTNTTAGGAGANGATACTCCNTTTTTACAACATTGTATAGCTCNNGGTGCNAACGTATCATTTNTAGATAGTCCTAATCCACAAATTTTATCAAGNCAAGANTTTAAANTATNAAATTTTTTATTTCAAAGANNAAGNTGGGTATTTGATGCTAATCAAATATGGCGTATTAATATTATTTTTTTCATNNTATTAATTATGACTTTTATATTTTATTTAATGATTCCNTTCNTATTTTTTNCTATACCNACAAATATCATNTTTTGGTTAATNATNTNTAAATTATTATTAGAATTTAGTTTATTTAATATTGGAGCAAAAAAATATTCTGAAAAAATTGATTATATTGATTTTTTAATATGGCAAATATTACATATACCATATATAATTTTAGTTGGAACGATGAGCTTTTTTAAAAATCAAATTCAATGGAAAGGTAGAAACCTCACCATATGATAATTATCTTTATTATATATTTTATTTTTCTTGTTTGGCTATTTGAATTTATTGATATAGAAAATGATAATAATCTAAATTCAGATGAAAAGATTACAATCATAATTGATTACATTAATAATCTTGAAAAATTATTTTTAACAATAGATAGTATTAAAGATCAAAAATATCCTTTAGATAAAATTAATTTAATTATACTTGATTCCTCCAAAGATGACATAAACACATTAATAAATAACTATAAATATATATTTCAGTCAATAGATGTATTTAAAATCACAGATATTAATAGACAAAATATTATTAATGATATTAAATCTAATTGTAATGAGTATATCTTATATATCGATAATGAAGTTGTAATATCCAAATCATTAATTCCTATTATAATACAATATATAGAACAATCTCATTTAACCGTAATTTTTTTACCACTACTTTATAGATATAAAAATCCTTATCATAAATTTTATCAATTATTTCATTGCTTCATTGAATCAATAAAATGCTCATTAATTAATAAAAATTTTAATCTATCTACTAAAAATATTATTATAAATAAGGAATCATTTTTTAATATGATAAATGGTGATGAAAAGTGGAATGTAAATAGTCGATATTTAATTTCACCGGATTTATATTTATATAAAAATGAAGACTATAAACTCATTAATGATCCAAGCTTAAAATTCATTCATATTTTATATTCAATTATTAATTTTTTATTTCTTTTTGCATTACTTGATTTTATTGCATACCCAAGTCAATATTTTTTGTTTCTGATTAGTATAAAGATAATTCCTGAACTGTGTTTTATTTATACATTTTATAATCGTTTACAAATGAAATTTCCAAAATTAGATTATTTGTTTTTTTGTATTATAGGACCATTTTATTCGATTATTGAATTAATTTATAATCAAATTAGATTTAAAAAATAACTGAAGTATTATATTATTATTGGGGTAAAAAAAAGCCTCAATAAAAATTGAGGCTTTTTAAGCTTTATCACTTAGATTGATTACTTACCTTTGTTATACATTGAAACGATTAGTAACAATGCAATCAATCCTGCTATTCCTGCATCACCAAATTGACTCATTAATGAACCAATTCCAGCAATCACATTAAACGGATCATTGAATAAGATCCCTATAGCAACACCCAAGGCAATTAAAGCTTTTAAAACATCTGTAATGTTATTAAGCCAACCCGTGATTAAAACTAATGCATCTTTCATTTTTTGGACCTCCTAAGGTTTTAAATGACAGGCCCTAATTTATAGGGCCTGTTATTTAATGGTTTAGTATTTATTAATCCAAGAAAGAAGCAAATACTATTAGTGCTAATAGACCAGCTAATCCACCATTTACAAATGAATCAACCAATTCTATTATACCACCAATTGGGTTTACGTTAGTTACATATAAGATATTAACGAATACAAAAAAGACAATAACAGTTTTTAATAAGCCAACTATACCACCTATCCAACCGTTTACATTGTTTAATGCTGTTTTCATTGTTTTCTCCTTGTTTTGTTATTATCTAAAATGTCAAGCATTTTAGAATTTTTACTAGACTTAAACTTATTTTAAAAAGCCAAAATTGGCTACCAACCAACTTTCAGCATGAAACTTACCCTAGAAATACTATTATATCCAAACAAATATTTAAAGTATTACTTTAACACTATAAATAGTGTTTTTATTAATCTAGATACAATATAGCGTATTTGTTATCTTCTTGATTGCAGTTTTGCTAACAATCTTAAGATTTCAAGATATAGCCATACAAGTGTTACTAGAAGTCCAAATGCTCCATACCACTCCATGTATTTAGGGGCACCATTTTCAGATCCCTCCTCAATAAAATCAAAATCTAATACTAAATTTAAAGATGCAATAATAACAACAAATACACTAAACCCTATGCTAAACAATGATGAATTTGAAGGGTTCATTATTGGTAACCCAGAACCAAAAAAACTCATAATAAAACTTACCAGATACATCATACCAATACCAGCTGTAGCAGCAAAAATACCTAATTTAAAGTTTTCTGTAGGTTTAATAATTCCTGATTTATACGCAAAAAGTAATGCTGCAAATATTGAAAATGTTAAAAAAACTGCTTGGCCAACAATACCATCTCCATACTGCATTTCATAGAATCTTGAAATACCTCCAAGGAACAATCCTTCTAAACCTGAGTATATTAATGTCGTATAAACAGCTAAATGTTTTTTAAAAATCGTAATGAGTGCAACCACAAAGCCACCAATAGCTCCAAAAATCATTAATCCTGGACTCATATTATTCCATGTATAAAATGCTGTAAGCATTAATACAAGTAATGAGAGCGATGTTTTATTAATTGTACCCTCAAGAGTCATAGTTTCTGAATTAGAAATAGATTCACCCTTAAAAGTTGAAGATTGAAGAGCTGGATTCCCCGATCTAAATGAAAGATGATTTCTCATGTAAATCTCCTTAAATATATGTTATATTTTTTTTAGATTGTATTATATTAATTAATACCTACTAATCCATTAAATTTACTATATAAATAATTATTTTAAATAATGAAATCAAATATAAAAGATAAAAAACTAGTTGAATTATATAATCAGCTTCTCATGCCAAGATTAATTGAAGAGAGAATGTTACTTCTTTTAAGGCAAGGAAAAATTAGCAAATGGTTCTCTGGTATTGGACAGGAAGCAATTAGTGTTGGTATTACTGCTGCAGTCAATAAAGATGACTTCATATTTCCCATGCATCGCAATCTAGGTGTTTTTACAACTCGTAATATGGATTTAAAGAAACTATTTTGTCAATTGATGGGTAAAAAGGGCGGATTCACTAAAAGTAGAGATCGATCATTTCACTTTGGAAGTTTAGATTATAATTTAATTGGAATGATTTCTCACCTTGCTGCGATGCTACCTGTTGCTTGTGGTGTATCTTATATTGAAAAAATTACAAAAAGCAATAATATTGCAATTGCTTTTGTTGGTGATGGCGCTACTAGCGAAGGAGACTTTCACGAAGCTCTAAATTTAGCAGCGGTATGGAGTCTTCCGGTAATATTTGTTATTGAAAATAATGGATATGGTTTATCTACTCCTAATTCACAACAATATTTATGCAAAAATTTAGCTGATAGAGGTATTGGATATGGAATTGAATCAATGACCATAGATGGAAATAATATCCTAGAAGTTTATAATACTTTCCAATCTATTTCAAAAAAATGTCGTAAAACTAAAAAACCATTTTTAGTTGAAGCATTAACATTTAGAATGCGTGGTCATGAAGAAGCATCTGGAATTGATTATGTCCCGAAATCACTTATTAAAAAATGGGAGAAAAAAGATCCAATTACTTTATTTGAAAAGGAAATGATAAAAAAGAAAATAATTAATAAAGATGATATCCAAAATATCAAAAATGAATTAATTGACTCATTTTCTAAAGATTTAGAATTTGCTCTAAATGCTCCAATAGAAAAAACTGATGTTACCAATGAATTAAAAGACGTATATAAACCAATAAATAAAATAAAATATCCTAATAAGATACAAAGTAAAAAAATTAGATTTGTTGATGCTATTTCTAATGCTATATATGAAAAAATGAAATCTGATAATAAAGTTCTTTTAATGGGTCAAGATATCGCTGACTATGGTGGTGTATTTAAAATTTCTAAAGGATTTTTAGAAGAATTTGGAATAGATAGAGTAAAAAATACGCCGATTATCGAATCTGGAATCATAGGTGCAGCTATGGGTATGTCTCTTAGAGGCTATAAACCTATAGTAGAGATGCAATTTGCAGATTTTGTATCATGTGGATTTAATCAAATAGTTAATAATCTAGCAAAGACATACTATAGATGGGATGAATCGATTAATGTTACAGTTAGAATGCCCACTGGTGGAGGAATGGGAGCCGGACCATTTCACTCCCAAAATATTGAAGCTTGGTTTACGCATGTCCCTGGATTAAAAATTGTCTATCCATCTAACCCAGTAGATGCTAAAGGTTTGCTCATTTCATCCATTGACGATCCAAATCCTGTATTATTTTTTGAGCATAAAGGATTATATAGAAGTATAAAATCAAATGTTATGGATGGACTTTACTCTGATGAGATTGGTAAAGGAAAGATAATTCAAAAGGGTAGTGATCTTAGTATTATCACATATGGCTTAGGAGTGCATTGGGCACTAGAAGCTACTAAAGAAGTTACAAATGATAAATCAATTGAAATTATTGATTTGCGATCTCTTATTCCATGGGATAAAAATTTAGTATTAGAATCAATCAAGAAAACCGGGAGAGTAATGGTTCTACATGAAGCAACCATTACATCGGGGTTTGGAGCGGAAATAGCTGCAACTATATCTAAAGAAGCTTTTGAATATTTAGATGCCCCTATAGAACGTATAGGATCTTTAGATACACCAACTCCTTTCGCACCACATATTGAAAAGGAAGTTTTCTGGAATAAAAATAATATTTATAAAACAATAATTAGTTTATTAGAATATTAATAATTATTAATCATTTAGCTTTTTATTAATTTCCTTTAATTCACATAATATATCATTTAGAATCGAATCGTTTGTTTTATCTTTATCTGTGTTATTATCGATTTCAGTAATATTTTGTATACTAATAAGCTTATCTCTTAGATTTTTATGCACTTCTTCATAATCTAATACGCCATCTATTTTACCTTCATAACCAACTGTACCTGAAGCTCCTGCAGTTTGTACTTGTATTGATGCTATACCCATGAAACGATCAAACAAATCACGATGTAGAACAAAATCTGTTACCTTGCTATTTGGAATATTCTGTTCAATTTTAGTAAAAATACCTTTATAAATGGTTATACTGGAATCCTTTATGATATAACTAAGCCTATCAATCCATAATTTATGAAACAATAAAACAACAGCACCAAATACCGACCACACTACGGTTCCAATTAATAGTATGAATAATCTAGGTTGTTCTTCATTTAATATGATTAAACAAAATGGCAGGAAGAATATATAAAAAAGAATAGTTAATGTTAAGAAGATATATACCTGTTTTTTAAAATATAATATATCTGGCTTTAAAGATGTATTCATAAAACTTCTCCTTAATTTAATTAGTATTTAACTGATTTATTTTTTTGTCCAGATTCTAGTATTGAGATTTAAAGTTTCAATAAGGTCAATTACTAAACTTAAATCTGCATAATATTCTTGAATATGAGTAAAGTTGACTATATCTCCAAATAATTTAGGCTCAAAAAGATCTTTTCCATAGGGAACTGTAACAAATAATCGACTATCTACAAATGATAGCTGAATATTTTTTCTAGTCTGTTTTTTAAATGATAATATTTTTTCCATTAAAGATGGAGATAATATGTATCTAGATTCAATTTGATCTGTTGAATAGACAACAAACTCTGATTCAAATTCTAGATTTTCGAGTTTTATTAATTCTCCTCTACTTTTATTCATTTTTTGTAGTTTTGTACCTAAGAAACCAAACATCTTTTCTGCAGAATCAGTTAAAACATAGGTTTTAGTATTAAAATTTTTATTAAAATCCGCACTAAATAAAAGACCTTTAAATATAGTATACCAATGTGTTTGAGTACGCCCCTTGCTATCAACAGTGGTAGTTTTGTACTCAGCATGAATTTCTGAAAATTCAATGTGTGTTGAATCAATTTTTCCCTCAACATAATCATCTCCTCTATATCGATCAATACCCGTCTGATATATACCACATTTTGTAAACTTACTTTGACTCATTTTATCTGATGGATGATAAGATAAGTCATTATTAATAAATTGAATAATTTCTCGAATAACTTGCTCTTTAAATTGCTTATAATATTCTTTCCATAATGGATTAATTTTAAAGAATGAAATTAATGCAGACATAACAATAGTTATAATAGTAGGGATTGGATTGTGAATTTTTATTGATATAAAAATTGATACAATTATTGGAGCTATTGAATATAAACTAAATTTTTTAATTTTATTAATAATAGCAACCCTTTGATTATTTAATGCAGATAATCTAGGCTTTAATTCGCTATTATATAAATTTTCTAAATTGTCAATATTAGACATATTGATTTAATAATATCATTTATTAAATAAATCACCAACATTAACATTTTCTCTTTGAACTTGAGGAATTTCAAATACATTTTTATGTTTCATTTTCATCATCCCTGCTAAAATATTTGTAGGAAACATTTCAACACCATTATTATAAGATGTAACCGAAGCATTATATGCTCTTCTTGAAGCAGAAATTTGTTCTTCAACTTCATTCAAGCTACGCTGTAATTGATTGAAATTATCTGAAGCTTTAAGATCGGGATAGTTTTCTACGGCAACCATTATTCCACCGAGCTTAGATGTAATCGTATTATCTAAAGCAACTTTTTCATCGTCTGAAATTTCTCCAGATACTGCTTTAGCACGTAATTCAGTAATCTGGGTTAAGGTATCTGCTTCATGCTTCATATAAGTTTGAACGGTACTAATTAAATTAGGGATTAAATCATATCGTTTTTTAAGTTGAGCATCCATCCCACCAAATGCATTTTCAACTTGATTTTTTTTATTAATTAGACCATTATACATTATTGCAATACCAATAATTAATACTACAATTATTCCTAAAATTATATTCATGATTATCCCTTTTTATGCTTTATCAGTATCAATAATAGTATCAGCTACACCATCTCCATCTATATCTACTGCAACTGAATCAGCTAATCCATCTCCGTCTGTATCCATTGAAACGGTATCTACAATACCATCTCCATCTGTATCCATTGAAACAGTATCTACAATACCATCTCCATCTGTATCCATTGAAACAGTATCTACAATGCCATCTCCATCTGTATCCATTGAAACAGTATCTACAATGCCATCTCCATCTG
>NZUX01000051.1 GCA_002703645.1 Fidelibacterota bacterium
TCTTATAGCGAAGTTATAGGTGAGGGGTTGTATGGTGATGAGTTATTTGATTATATCAATGATAACTATCAAGCATCAAATACATTGGGATATAATAACGCTAGAGATATCATGTATTCTATTATTGATATTAAGCAGGGTAATCAATTAACAGGAGTATATTCTGGATATACTATCACTCTAGATTTAAATGAAGATCCAAGTACCAATGCATATGAGCAGGGAATCAACTGTGAGCATACATGGCCTCAAAGCTTAGGTGCTGGATCTGAACCTATGAAGAGTGATATGCACCATCTATTTCCAACAAAATCAAATGTGAATTCATCTAGAGGAAACGACCCTTTTGATGAATCTACAGATAGTCAGACAGATAAGTGGTATAAAGATGACTATTACATACAGAGCATACCAGCGCAAGATATTGATGAATATGCTGAAAAATTAAACCCTCCAAATCAGGAAGATGAAAGGTTTGAGCCTCGTGAGGTCCAAAAAGGAAATACAGCTAGAGCAATGTTTTATTTTTACACGATATATAGCAATGTAGCATCTCAAGATTTTTGGAATCTCCAATATCAAACTCTTATTGATTGGCACTTTTATGATTTACCTGATCAAACAGAAATTGATAGAACTAATTCTATTGCTTCATATCAAGGTAATGTTAACCCATATGTAGTTGACCCTTCAATAGTTGGAAGAGCATTTTTAGTATTTGAAGGAGCATTACCAGGAGATGTAAATCAAGATAATACACTAGATATTTTAGATGTCGTTATGGATATTGGATATATAATAGGAAGTTTTGGTTTAACTCAATCTGAAACTATCATTGCTGATATTAATTATGATCTTAGTGTTGATGTTTTAGATGTTGTTTCAATTGTAGATACTGTTCTTGATTAATAATTAAATGGATAAGGAAAACAAGATAATGAATTTTAAAATTATATTAACATTTTTATGTTTATTTATAGGTGGATGTAATTCTAATAATGAAGAAGTTCAAGATAATGGTGAGCAATCGATTCAAACAAATAATAGCACTAATAATGGAAATACTCAATTGTCTAGTAATCAAGAAGAAGGCTTCGGAACAATTAGAGGATATATTAAGGATATTAATGATCAGAGTCTTTCTGGAGTTAAAGTTTATATTGAAGAATTAGGCAAGGAGACAACAACTGATGCTGATGGAAATTATATGATATTAAATGTTCAAGTTGGCACTTATGATGTTAAAGCTCAAATAGATGGATATGAAACTTCTATTACTTCAGATGTTAGAGTTAAAAGAGATTACACTCAATGGCTAAATCTTCTTATGAAAGGAACTGCAATGAATATAACAGATAGTGGATTACAATACACTGATACAGTAGTTGGTGGTGGAGAATCCCCAAAACAGGGTGATAAAGTGGTAGTACATTATACCGGGAAACTTGAAGATGGAACAAAATTTGATAGTTCTGTTGATAGAAATCGTCCATTTGAATTTACAATTGGTGTTGGTCAGGTAATTAGAGGTTGGGATGAAGGAGTAATGTCAATGAAGGTGGGTGGAAAGAGAACTTTAACAATTCCTTCAGAGCTTGCCTATGGAGAAAGAGGAGCAGGTAAAGTTATTCCTCCGAATGCTACTCTTGTATTTGATGTTGAACTGCTTGAAATTAAAGAAATGTATGTAGATACAGACTTTTCTTTACCAGGTAAAGAAATTAATACAGAATCAGGCCTTAGAATGATTGAGCATGTTACAGGTAGCGGAGATAAGCCTGAATCTGGTCAGAACGTATCTGTTCATTATAGAGGATATTTACCAGATAACACTCAATTTGATAGCTCTCATGACAGAGGAAAGCCATTTGTATTTAATGTAGGGGAAGGTAGAGTGATTAAGGGTTGGGATGAGGCTATTTTAGATATGAATGTTGGAAGTAAGCGTACGCTGATTATTCCTCCTGAACTTGGTTATGGTACTAGAGGAGCAGGTAGATCTATACCACCTAATGCTACATTAATATTTGAAGTAGAATTAATTGATGCTAAGTAGATGTTATTTAGATTTTTTATCCTAGTTCTTTTTATATCATGTTCAACAGAGAAATATAATTGGTTTAGTGGAACAGTTGATGAAGCTCTTCTATTAATTGAATCAAACCCAGAAAAATTAATATTACTAGATTTTTATTCTGATGGATGAGGTGGATGTGTTCGGCTGGATGCTGAAACTTTATCAGATTCTAGAGTAGTACAGTTTTCAAATTCTAATTTTATTTCACTCAAATTAAACCCCTGGGAAAATGATGAGCATGCTAAGATATTCAGTGAACATATGGGTCAATCAATCCCTCTAATCATTTTTCTAAATAATGATGGAGAAGAAGTTGATAGAATATTAGGCTTTTATAAAGCAGAGCAATATTTAAAGATGATTACTGATATATATAATGGCATCGATACGTATTTATCTTTAAAATCTCAATATCAATTAGATAATAAAAATCTTTCAGTACTTTCAAAGCTATCAACAAAATGTAAATTAAATCCAGAACCTGATTTTTGCGAAGAAATTTATTCTAATATAGCAACTACTAGAGATGGATTTAAGGGTAATATTTTATTTAATGCTGATTGGTTTTTTGCAAAAAATAAGTTAGAAGAAGATAAACCTAACTTGATGATTAAATTAATTGAAAACCATGGTAAATCTAGCTATTCTTCTGATGCATATTTAGCTATAATCAACTATTATAAATTAAAAGATGACTCTAACAGTGAAGCTAATATGTTTAAAAAATTCACAGATATATTTAATGATAATCCATCCATTTTAAATCAATATGCATGGAGAATGGCAGAGCTTAAAATAAATCTAGATGATGCATTAAATAAATCAGATAGGGCTATTGAATTATCATTTGATAATCCATCACTACAAATTTATATCATTGATACAAAATCTGAAATTCTATGGATGCTAGGACGAATAGATGAGGCAATTAAGACCATTAACTTAGCTATTGATATTAATCCAAGCGATGAATACCTTATTGAGCAAAGAGAAAAATTTTTTAATTCTAAAAAATAGAGGCCATATATGAAAAATAAAAGAGTCAGTCAAATTTGGTTTATATTTATATTCATTTTTTCATCCATTGTAGCAGATGAAATTACATTTAAAATTGGTAATGTTAAATATGACTATAATGATTTAGATTTTACATATAAAGGTATGGATGCTACGGCAAATTTTTCTGTTTCAAAATTTTCATTTTCTACGATTGATTCTGGCTTTGAATTTAATGATCTTAATGAAAATGTAAAGTTAGATGTTGGACCATCGAAATTAATTCTTCAAAATTTAAAGCTTAACTTTTTTGAGAATTATACAAAAAATAATTTAAAATTTGATTTAGGAACTTTACGATTTGATATTACTGAATGTGACTTTGATGCCATAAAGGGTGAACAACCAATTATTAATAGTTTTAACGCAAAGTTTTCAACTAATAATATTAATTTGGATTTATCAAGCGTATCAAATTTTCCACCTGAAATTGATTCATTTTTAAAACAAATTGGCATGCCAATTAATAAAATTAGCATTAAAAGAGCAAATATTAATACGAGTTATAACAATCGTAATTTATTTAAATTTTATTTAGATGGTGTGACTAGTTTAGCAAATTTTAATATAGATATTCAGGCTACAATTAATGAGCAATACCCTGAAAAATCAAATTATCAAGCTTTTAAATTAACTATTAGTAACTTATCAAAGGAAAGTCAATCAATCTTAGCATTAATGCAAGCACAATCAGGTGTTATTATCCCCATGCAAAATGGTTCCATTACATTTGATATAAAAGATATGCTAAATATGGGCCAGAATCCATTTCAGAAATGAAATGGATAGTTAGCTATTATTAGTACGTTGATAAATCTCAATCATGCCTTCAATAGTAAGTTTTTCATTGTATGTATGTTTAATATCAAGCTGATTTGATATTAGCTTTCCAAATCCGCCTGTTAATATTATATCTGGATTTAAAAAATTAGCTTCATCAATAATATGATTAATCATACCCTTAACCGAATAAAGACCACTAAACATCACGCCAGATTGAATATTAGATTCTGTACTATCACCTATTATTGATTCAGGAAATTTATATACAGTTTCTTTTAGCAGAGATGCTTTTGAAATTAAATTATCTGCAGAAACATCAATACCAGGAGCAATAGCACCACCTAGAAATGAACCTTCTTTATCCGTGATATCATATGTTGTAGCAGTTCCAAAATCAATTACAATGCATTCTCCCCCATATAATTTATTAGCTCCTGCAACATTGCATATTCGATCATTACCCACTTCAGATGGATCTGTAACTTTTAAATTGATTCCACAGTTTCTATATGTAATTTCAAAAACATTTATTTTTTTGATTTTAAAATTTTCTATTAATTGTTCTGATATATCTGGAACTACTGATGATATAATTATTTGATTAATATTTTGAATATCATAATTATTAAAAAATTGAATTATATTTTCAGATCTAGATAATCTTTTTATGGATTGGATATGATTATTGCTACCAATTTCACAATAGCTAACAGATGTATTACCTATATCAAGACATAATATAATCACAATGTTAATTCTCCATTAAGATAGTAACTTAATTTTCCATTTATATCAATTATAGCTCTACCTTCTTTATCAATTCCTATAAATTTACCTTTAATAAGTTTATTTTTATAATCATGAAATGTTATCAATGAATTTTTATGAGCACATAGTTTATTCCAATCATTAATTATAGCTATATTGTTTTTATATAAAATAGAATCAATACATTTGATAAGATTAGCTAAGAGAATTTCTCTAGAAAATTTATTATTACTTTCAATCATTAAAGATGTTGCTGACTGATCCACATTGCTCAATTTATCTGATTCATTATTTACATTTATACCTATTCCTATATTTATTATCCGTTTATCATTTTTTATCTTAGACTCAGTAAGTATACCAGCAACTTTTTTATTATTTATTAAAATATCATTTGGCCATTTTATAAGAGCATCTAAACCTGTCAAATCATTAATTGTTTTTGCTATTGATATAGCTGATTTCAATGATATTAATTTTGAATTTTTATTATCATCTAGAATGCCAATTGAGAAAGTTAAAGATTTGAATTGTTGACTAATCCACTCCCTTCCTCTTTGACCCTTACCAGCAGTTTGATTATCTGTTATAATAATGAGGTGGTCATTATTAAAATTTTCCCATATATCATCATTAGTTGATTTTGTTTCTGGTAAATATAAAATCTTTTTCCCAAAACTTTGACTATCAAGATTTGATAGATAATCAGGAATATTAAATTTCATCTCTATCCTTGATACTCTCCAAATTTTTCTTTTAGAATATTTGAAATTTCCCCTAGTGTAGCATTTGCTTCTACGCACTCTATAATACTAGACATAATATTTTTTGTACTATTTAATTTATTTTTTAAAGCATTTAATTTATCTTCAACTAATTTTTCATTACGATTCTTTTTAAATTCTTTTAATCTATTCAATTGCTTATTAATCGCATCTTTATCAATCTTTTGTATTTCAGCTATTTGCTTATCATTGGATTTAAAATCATTAACACCTACTATAACCCTTTCTTTTTTATCAATTTCTATTTGGTATTGATAAGCACTTTTTGAAATCATTCCTTGTTGAAAACTATTTTCAATAGCTTTTACTGCTCCACCTAATTCTTCAATTTCATTAATTAATTGATTTGTTTTATCTATCATTTGTTCTGTTAAGCTTTCAACATAATAAGAACCTGCCATTGGGTCAGCAACATCTGGAATCCCAGATTCATAACCAATAATTTGTTGAGTTCTTAGAGCAGTTTCTGCTGATTTATCTGTTGGTAGTGATAAAGCTTCATCTTTTGAATTTGTATGCAGTGATTGGGTGCCCCCAATTACTGCAGCAGAAGCTTGAAGAGTTGTTCTAATAATATTATTATCAATATCCTGTGCTGTTAGAGTTGAACCAGCTGTTTGAGTATGAAATCTACACATCAAAGCTTTTTGATCTGTTACTCCAAATTTATTTTTCATAATATTAGCCCATAGTACCCTTGCTGCTCGAAATTTAGATATTTCCTCAAAAAAATGATTATGACAATTAAAGAAGAAGCTTATTTGTTTTCCAAATACATTTGGGTCAAGCCCTGCATTAATTGCATGATTAACATATTCAATAGCATTTGAAAATGTAAAAGCTAGCTCTTCAATAGCATTAGCTCCAGCCTCTCTTATATGATATCCAGATATTGATATAGTATTCCATTTAGGTACTTCTTTACTGCAGTACTCAAAAATATCTGTTATTAATTTCATACTTTCATTAGGTGGAAAAATATAAGTACCTCGCGCAATATATTCTTTTAAGATATCGTTTTGTATAGTTCCTCTTAGATCATTCAAATTAATTTTATTTTCTTTTGCGACTGCAATTAAAAAAGATAGCATTATGATAGCAGTAGAATTGATAGTCATAGAAATAGAAATTTTATCAAGAGGGATATCTTTCAGTAGCGTACGCATATCATCAATAGTTGAGATGGGGACTCCTACCTTTCCAATTTCTCCATCAGATAAGTCATGATCTGAATCATAGCCAGTTTGGGTTGGTAAATCAAATGCAACAGAAAGTCCTTTAACGCCTTTAGATAATAAATATTTATAGCGTTTATTACTTTCTTCACATGATGTAAATCCGGCATATTGTCTCATGGTCCATAATTTCCCTCTATACATGTCATCATAAATTCCAGATCGAAATGGAAATTTTCCAGGAGCTGATTGCTCATTACCATAAAAATTATCTAATAAAATATTTGAAGTAGTCTTTATTTTTTTAGTCATATAATAATGTTAAATACTAATTTCACTAAGTTCAAGCTTTTTACCACTTTTCATTAACATCTGATAAAAATTTTCTAATCCAGTTTTCTGCTGGTTCCATAACATTTTTCTTTTGACTGATTCTATGCTACCCCAATAGTGATCCATATGTTCGCTAGATAACTCTACATCTTTTTTATTCACCTCAACACCAAAAATAGGAATTAGAAATACTTGGTCATATTTAGGATCATAGTAATTATTTACTTGGTCTATTGTCCACATCTTAGTAGGATAAAGACCAGTTTCTTCTCTTAGTTCACGTATAGCTGCTTCATATGCTTTTTCATTATTATCTATACCCCCTGTAACACATTGCCAGACTAATGGATAGCGTTCATCTCTTGCTCTTTGTATAGTCAAAAATTGTGGAATATCACCTTCCCAGTATACTACATGACAATCAACTACTTTTACCTTCACATTATCCATTATTTTCTCCTCTTTCATATTTAGCAATAAATTTTTTTCTCCATTCATGGAAATTATCAGCAATAATTTTTTCTCTCATTATTTTCATTAACTCATAATAAAAATATAGATTATGCTCTGTTGCAATTCTCAACCCTAAGACTTCTCTAGTTTTAAATAAATGATGTAGATATGATTTAGTAAATTGCTTTGACATAGGTGATTTTGATTCATTATCAATAGGGGTATTATCATTCGCATATTTACTATTTCTAATATTTATTTTACCATTACTAGAAAATAGTTGACCATTTCTAGCATTTCGAGTTGGCATTACGCAATCAAACATATCAACTCCATTAAATACGTTATTTATTAAATCGATAGGAGTGCCTACACCCATTAAATATCTTGGTTTGTTTTTAGGAAGTAATCCATCCATTAAATTAACTGTTTCAAGCATATTTTCTTTTGGCTCACCTACAGCTAATCCACCGATTGCATATATAGAAGCATCTAATTTTAGTAGTTCATTAGCAGATTTTTCTCTTAATTCTTTATTAGTTCCGCCTTGAACAATAGGAACAAGTAACTGTTCTTTATCATATATACCTTGTGAATTATTTAAGTATTGCATGGCTTGTTTTGCCCATTCTGATGTTAGGTCAACAGCTTTTTCCCATTTCTTTAAAGATTCATCTCCAGCAGGACATACATCAAGCATCATCATTATATCAGATCCAATAACTCTTTGTATATCAATAATATTTTCAGGTGTTAGCTTGTGCATAGACCCATCTAAATGAGATTGAAATTTTGCACCATCAGATTGAATTTTTCTTAATCCCTTTAAGCTATATATTTGGAATCCCCCTGAATCTGTTAGAATTAGTCCATTCCAATCCATAAAATTATGAAGCCCTTTTGATTTTTTTAATATTTCTATACCAGGCCTAAGATAGATATGATATGTATTAGCTAAGATAAGCTCATAACCAATTGATGAAACTTCATTTGGCGATAATGTTTTAACAGCACCATACGTCCCAACTGGCATAAAAACAGGGGTTTTAATATTTTTATTATTAATAGAAAGAGTGCCAGCTCTTGCAGAACATTGTGAAGAGCTGGCATCTAATTTAAATTCTGCCATTTAGATTAACTGTCGCCTATTTTTTAGCAGCAGTTTTTTTAGCAGCAGTTTTTTTAGTAGCAGTTTTTTTAGCAGTAGTTTTTTTAGCAGTAGTTTTTTTAGCAGTAGTTTTTTTGGCTGCAGTCTTCTTAGTTGTAGTTTTTGTTTCTTCTGTAGCTTTATCTACTTTCTTTTCAACAACTTTTTTAACTACTTTCTTTTTAGCTTTTGAAAGTGATGCTAACTTTAAGAGTTTCATCCTTTCTTTATTTTTTCTATGCTTCTTATTAGCGTTTTTCTTTTTTTTGTTCATCAAGTATTTCCCTTTAATAAGGAGCTAATTTATTTATCTTATTAATAATTAACAATTAATTAATAAATCTTCTATTAATGTTATAAATGAACTAGATCCAATTAATAAGGCTGTTTCATCAATATTAAAATGTGAGCAATGATGAGGTGTTGATAAAGGTTCTTGATCTAATGGACAAGAACCTACAAAAAAGAAGCATCCCGGAATTTTTTCTAGATAGTAGCTAAAATCTTCTCCACCCATAGATAAATATGGATTTCCAGCTCCCTTGCCAACTATCTTATTGCTTGCGCTAAGAACATTATTTGCACATTCAGGGTCATTAATAGTTGGTGGATAACCATCTTTATAGTTGAGTATTATTTTTGCTCCATACATTTTTTCTAAACCCAATATAATTTCATTCATTCTTTTCTTAATTATGTTTCGATTCTTCTTTGTATATGATCGAGATGTACCTTTAAGTTTTACTCTATCAGCTATAACATTAAAATTATATCCTCCATTAATCATTCCTACAGTTACAACAGTACTCTCAATGGGGTTTGTATTTCTACTAACAATTGTTTGTAAGCTATTAATTAAATTTGATGCTACAACTATAGCATCTACTGTTCCATGTGGAGTTGCTCCATGACCGCCTTTCCCATGTATTTCGATTTCAAACATATCTGCCGCAGCCATTATTGGTCCTGGTTTTACACCTATTTCTCCCACTTTTTGATAATTCCATAAATGTATTCCATAAATTTGATCAACACCCTTAAGAGCTCCATCTTTAATCATGTATGTCGCTCCAGCAGGCCCCTCTTCTGCTGGTTGAAAAATTAATCTAACATTTCCATTTAATTTTTCTTTTTTTTCATTAATGATTTTAGCCGCCCCTAGAAGCATTGCCATATGACCATCGTGTCCGCATGCATGCATAACCCCATCGTTAATTGATTTAAATGATAAATCTGAGGTTTCTTGAATTGGTAGTGCATCCATGTCTGCTCTTAATCCTATGGTTTTTCCGTTTTTACTTCCTTTAATATCAGCAATCAATCCAGTTTTAGCCATTTTAGTAATATTTGTAATTCCCATATTAATTAATTTTTTTTCAATGACTTCTAAGGTATTGAATTCTTTAAAGCTTAATTCAGGATGCTTGTGAAAATATCTTCGATTATCAATAATTTCATCTTTGATATTTTGAACTAATGGATGAATTTTAATTTCATTATTCATTTTTTGTATTATCTAATAATTTTTTTCAAATTAAATTATATTAACTTATTGTAATTTAGGGTTCAAAAATTTTTAATAATAGGAGAATTCACATATATGCTATGGGAATCAATTAAATCATTTAAAGATATTAAGTATGAGCGTGGATTAAATGGCGCTGAAGGTATTGCAAAAATAACTATTAATAGGCCTGAAGTTAGAAATGCTTTTCGTCCACAAACAGTTTTTGAGATTAAAGAAGCTTTTTCTCTTGCAAGAGATGACCAAAAGGTTGGGGTTATCATTTTATGTGGTGAAGGAGAGCATGCTTTTTGTTCCGGTGGAGATCAAAAGATTAGGGGGGATGCTGGATATGTTGGAGATGATGGTGTACCTAGATTAAATATTTTAGATGTTCAAAGACAGATACGTACAATTCCTAAACCTGTAATTGCAATGGTTGCAGGCTATGCTGTTGGCGGTGGGCATGTATTACATTTAATGTGTGATTTAACTATAGCAGCAGATAATGCTAAGTTCGGACAAACAGGACCTAAAGTTGGATCTTTTGATGGTGGATGGGGCGCATCATATCTTGCTAGAGTTATTGGCCAAAAAAGAGCTAGAGAAATATGGTTCTTATGTAGATTTTATGATGCAGATACAGCTTACAATTGGGGCCTTGTAAATCAAGTTGTTCCATATGAGAAATTAGAGGAAGAAACCATTAAGTGGTCTAATGAAATATTAGAAAAATCACCAATGGCAATTAGAGTTTTAAAAGCTGCAATGAACGCTGATTGTGATGGGCAATCTGGGTTGCAACAATTAGCGGGCGATGCAACTATGATGTTTTATATGACCGATGAAGCTCAAGAAGGAAGAGATGCATTTAAAGAAAAAAGAAAGCCAAATTTTAAGAAATTTCCTCGTCTTCCTTAATGATTTCTTCATTTAAAGCAATATTTATTGCTATAAGATTTAAAACCTTAATAGCTTCTATAGCCCCTGTAGTACTTTCATCCGCTTTATCTTTTCATTATGGAGCATTTAATTTTATTATTTTTTCTTTCATATTACTTTCAGCTCTATTTATTCAGATAGGAACAAATTTTGCTAATGATGTTTATGATTATTTGAAAGGAGCAGATACAAAAGATAGATTGGGCCCTACGAGAGCAGTACAAGCACAATTAATATCAATAAGTCAGATGAAAATTTTAACTTTCATTGCTTTTTTACTAGCTGTTATATGTGGCTTCCCATTAGTTATTAAAGGAGGGTATCCAATACTCATTATTGGATTAATTGGGATTATTTCTGGCTATTTATATACTGCTGGGCCATATCCGTTAGGCTATAATGGATGGGGGGATTTTTTTGTTTTTTGTTTTTTTGGTCCTATTGCAGTTTGCGGTACATATTATTTATATAACGAATCAATTTCTGTTGCTTCAATTATACTTGGTATTATACTAGGAAATTTATCTACATCTTTATTGTGTATTAATAATATTAGAGATGTGAATACTGATGTAAAAGCAGGTAAGCGTACATTAGCAGTAAGGATAAGCCCAGATTTTGTTAGAAGCCTATTCTCTATATTGTTGCTATCCTCTTATTTGTTAAATATATATTTAGTATATTTACTATCACTCTCTACTATAGCGCTCATTTTATTTTTATTATTAATTTTTCCATGCTTAGTTATGATTGTGAATGTTTATAAACTAGGTGAAGATGATTTAAACTCCTTGCTAGGGAAAGTGTCTCTTTACATAATGATTTATTCAGGGTTATTTTTTATTAGTCTTATAATATGATTATTGAAAAAATTTCGATAAAACCATACCAGTTAATATTTAAAGAAGAATATAGGAATTCTCAATTTTCTATTACAAAGAGAGATGGATGGATTATTGAGATTGTTTCAGATGGAATTTCTGGCTATGGTGATGCCTGTCCATTGGATGGATTTAGTTTAGAAGGGCATAGTCAATCAGGTTATGGATTAGAAGGATTTAAATTATCTATTACTGATTGTAATGAAATAGATCTTGAAGAGCTTTTAATGTTATCCGAGGCTCATGGTGAGCTTCAACCATCAGTTGAGTTTGCAATTCAATCAGCGCTATATGATCTTGCTTCTAAATTAGAGGGTATTTCAATGCGTAAATATTTAAATCCAAATGCCAAAGATCATATTAAAATAAATTATTATTCTAATAGCTCTATTAATCCTTTCCAAGGGATGGTTGTTAAAATAAAAATTCAAAATACTAATTTATTTAAGCAATTAGATTTAATTGATAAAGTGAATGATAAATTCCAAGGTATGGCAAAGTTGAGGTTAGATTTAAATGGCGCTTATGATTTGCCAAGAGCAATTAGATTATGCAAGATGATTGAAAATAAGCCTATTGATTATATTGAACAGCCCTTACCTGTAGATAGTAGTATGGAGGATATGTATGAATTAGGACTGCATACAGACATTCCTATTGCTGTAGATGAATCGGTAAATGATATTGATTCTATAAGTAAATTTTTAGATAAACAATGCGCAGATGTGTTTATTTTAAAACCAATGACTATAGGTGGTATTTCTAAGATTAAAAATATGATTAAATTAATAGAAGAAAACTCAAAACGATTTAATATTAGTTCTCTTCTAGAGTCAAATGTAGGTAGATTGTGTTATCTTCAAATAGCTTCAGCATTTAATAGTATTGAGGAGTGTGGCATAGCAACAAATTTATTTTTCAAAGAGGATATATGTCAGTTTCCATCTATATCTAATGGTATAATAAATATGAATGACTTAAATGGAATTGGTATTGATGAAATCTATTTATAATCATTTAGTTGATTGGGGTATATCTGACCCTGATTTTATTTTTTTAAATTATAATAAAAGTTACACAATTAATGATGTTTTATATCAAGTAGAAACTTTATCAAAACCATTAAAATATATTCCAGATGATTATATCGGGATTCATATTAATTCATCAATCGATACTATCTTTTTGTATTTAGCATGTATTAAGAATAATAAAACTCCAATTTTGATACCTACTACAATAAGTAAAAGTCAATTAGATTATTTAATTAGCCATTATCAGATTAAGCATATCATATCTGAATGGATTAGCAAATCATTATTTGACCAGGGGTCTGTAATATATTATTTAGAAGAATTAATAAATTCATCAAGAGGATGTGGTGTTTCACCTAATTCAAATTCAAATTCTAATCCTGAATCTATTTTATTTACTTCAGGATCAATGGGTCATCCTAAAGCAGTATCATTGGATTTGAAAAATTTTTATCATAGTAGCTTAGCTTGGAATAAAAAAATAGAATTCAATTTTAATGATAGCTATTTATTATGTTTGCCACTTTATCATATATCAGGACTTTCAATACTATATAGAGCGATATACTGTAAATTCAATATTTGTATTATAGATAGTTATAGAGATATTCCATTAAATTCAGGAACAATTATCTCACTAGTCCCAAGCCTACTTCATCGATTAATTAAAGATGCTTCTAATATTGATAAATTATCTTCATTGAGAGCGATTATTATTGGAGGGGAACCTGCAGATTTATCACTTTTAGAAAAATCTTTAGAGATGGATCTAAATATATTTATTTGCTATGGAATGACGGAAACCTGCTCTGGTATAGCAGGGTTTTGGATTAAAAATCATCCTAATAAATTATCATCTGCTGGACAACCATTTGATGGAGTGGATATATCAATAGAAAAGGGATATATCGCAATTGACTCTAATATGAATATGAGAGGTTACTATATGGATAAAGATTGTAATTCAAAAATTATTACTTCTGATTTAGGGAATATTGAAAATAATTTTATTTATGTCACCGGTAGAGAAAAAAATATTGCTATCAGTGGCGGTGAAAATATTAATACAGATTATGTTAAGAATATTTTATTAAAACATAATGCTATTCAATCGGTATCTATAAAAATAAATAAAGATATTAAATGGGGTGAAATAATTGAAGCTGATTTGGAAGTAAATACAAATAAAGTGAGCATTCAAGATATTAAGGATTGGTGTCATACGCATATTCCTAGGTATGCAATTCCTAAAATAATGCGAATTGTAACAAAATGATATATCATAGATATTTGATATTACTGTAGAACCTCTTAGATTTGCTTCAAATGAATATAAAATTTATACATATTAGCATCTTTGTAAGTGCATTCTTTTTATTAGCATCAGAGGCATTTTTTGTTGTGACTAATAGTAATAGGGGAGAATTTTTTGCGGAAGGTGAACCTCAAAACATGTCTAGTGGCCTATATAGTGCTTATATACATGAAGATAATAGCGATTATAATAGGATTAAAGCTAAAGGTGGCTTACTCATTGATTTTGATTTAGATGGCGATTTGGATTTAACATATGGATATAGCTCCTCTTATTATTTTAGAAATGAGAATGGAGTATTTGAAGATATTACTCAATCCTATTCAATTGATGACCAAGGAAGTAGAGGGATGGTTTCAGGTGATATTGATAATAATGGGTATCCAGATATTCTTAAATGGAGATTTCAAGAATATGATCCTATAGATTCTTTATTATATCAGGGTGGAAATCAAGATTATAGAAGAATGCCTCATCATTTATTACTTAATTTTGGTGCTCATGAGTTTTCAACAATTCAATATTTAAGTGAAGAAACCCTTCCTTTCTTACATAGCCAGGGTTTAGTTGATATTGATTTAGATGGTGATTTAGATATAGTTGCCATTGAAAAAGCAGGTGATGAGCAGTTTTATGCATTTAGAAATAACGGTATTGATGAAAATGGAGATATTTTACTAGAAGAAATATATAGTTATTTTCAAGTAGATGGTAGCTCATCAAGAACGCTTGCTATTGCTGATTTTGATAATGATGGTGATCAAGATGTGTATATTCCTAGAAAGTATGGTATTAATTGGCTTTTTGAAAATCAAACATTAACAGGTAGTTATGATAATGTAGTTTATAATCCTAATCCTAATCCACAATTCATTGAAGTAGCAATCAGTAATAATGTACATGATGATTCATTTGAAGATTTAGGTAGTATGGGTTATGGGGCTGCTTGGGGTGATTATGATAATGATAATGACTTTGATTTATATCTTTCCAATTGGGGAATTAATAGATTATTTAGAAATGATGGAAATGGATTTACTGATGTAACTAATATTTATAATGTATATTCAGACTCATTAAGTAATGGAGCTGCTTGGGGTGATTTTAATAACGATGGTACATTAGATTTATGGGCAGGGAATATTCGAAATAGAGATGATTTATTTTTAAATGATGGAGAGGTAGAATGGAATGAAGATTATAGTCCAAGATTTTTAACTGCTACTCAAGATATTGTTGCTGCAGACTATAATAATGATGGCTGGTTAGATGCTTTTACTCCAGGGCTTCAAATGGCTAGTCCCGCACCTAATGGCGCTAAATTTACAAGTTTATTATATAAAAATGTTACCCCTGACTCAACATTATCAGTAGTCGATTACAACTGGGTAAAAATTAATTTAGAAGGTGCAAATAATAATATATCAAATGATGGATGGTCTGATAAATCTAATAAATCAGCTATAGGGGCAAGAGTTATTATAACGATCTTTGAAGGTTCAATTCAAACAAGAGAAATCATATCAGGTAAAGGTCATGGAAGTATGGATGCCCTTGAACTGCATTATGGTGTAGGATATGCATCTCAAATACAGAATATTATAGTTAGATGGCCAAGTAGAGATCCTAATTCAAATCAACAAAAAGTTATCACTTATAATGGCCCATTTGATGTTAATAGCACCTATAGAATTGTTGAAGATTTAGGCTTTGTAGGTTTAAAGGGAGATACAAATTCTGATAATAATGTTGATATATTGGATGTTATGGCATTAATTGATATTGTTTTAAATGATTACCAGGTTTCTCCTGAAATTTATTGGGCAATGGATTTAAATTACTCTGATGATTTAAATATTCTTGATGTTACTAAATTGGTGTATTCAATTTTATTTCGTTAATTCTTATATAGGTAAGAAATCTCATTTTAATTCGTATTTATAAAATAGTATTTACTTTAGCTGTTATTTCTTTTTCATTTAATCAAAATTGTATTGATAGAGTTGAAGTATTGTTATGGGATCAGTGTTATAATATTGAGTCGACAGCTAAGTTGAGTTTATCAGGAGTAGGGTTATCAGGAAAAATTCCAGAAGAAATAGGGGAATTGATTAATTTATATATTTTAGATTTATCTAATAATAGACTTTCCGGAGAAATTCCATCCAGTATAGGAAAATTAGTTAATTTAAAATTTTTATATCTTCAGGATAATGAACTTTCTGGTCAAATTCCATCTAGTATAGGTGAATTAGTTAGCTTAAATCGATTATTTTTATCTAGTAATAAAATTTCAGGTTCCATTCCAACTGTAATTGGAAATTTAAAGAACCTAGAATATTTACATTTATTTAAAAATAAACTTTCTGGTCAGATTCCAATAGAATTGGGTAAGTTGGTAAATTTATTTAAATTAGATTTATCTTTAAATCAACTTACTGGTGCCATTCCTTATCAATTAGGCGGATTAACTAATTTAAACTCATTAAGATTATTTAGTAATCAGCTTTCGGGAGATATTCCATTATCTATTAAAAATTTATTAGAATTAGAGTTTTTATTTTTACAAAATAATCAGCTTTCTGGACAGGTTCCATTTCAATTATGTGCCTATAAAAAAATAAATATGAATATGGATGGAAATATGTTTTGCCCACCTTACCCTTTTTGTTTATCTGAAGATAGTATCAAATCTCAATTAGTATTAGATTGTAATTAATATTTTATTAATTAGATAAAATAATTTCTAAAATAATTATAATATCCTGTAAATCGAGTTGATTGTCATTATTAATATCTCCACAATCTATTTCGCAATTAGAGCAGTATAAAACAATATCAATTAATGTCATGATATCTAGTATATCAATATTTTGATCTAAATTTGGATCAATATTACAATTATCTATACAAATGCCATTCTCATCTATAGGGATATTATGTTGACAGCTATATAGATTAGATATATTTTGCCATGTATCCACATTCCATAATGGAATTTCTTCTAATGACTGTAATTCTAGAATAACATCTTCTGAATCATCATATATATAAAGTGATACCAAGCTTCCATCAATAGGGAAGTTTGGATTATTGCCATCATCACCTATAGTTGGGATAATAGTCAATCCACTA
Source organism: Fidelibacterota bacterium (assembly GCA_002703645.1). Taxonomy (GTDB): domain Bacteria; phylum Fidelibacterota; class Marinisomatia; order SCGC-AAA003-L08; family D37C17; genus TMED161. The sequence continues at coordinate 17,389 of NZUX01000051.1, forward strand.
TTGTAATAATCCCATCCAATACATTGATTTTCAAAAAAAACTCCAATAGCATCACTATGATTTTCCTCGGCTTCTTGGTTATCAATATATATATTAGAAACCATATAGATTGCCATGTGAGTTCCGCTAATTACTTCCCATCCTGTTTCCGGGTGCGTCCAACCCCTTTCTTGGTTAAAAAGAATTGATATTAAAAAATATATATAAATTAAATTTATCATCTACTCAAAATTGTATTTTATCACATAAAACTTAGTTAATTTTATTCGTTAATTAAAGCAACTTCAAAGCATGAATATTATTATTGATAACTATGATTCATTCACCTATAACTTAGTACAGTATATAGGTACAATTAATCAAAATATAAAAGTTTTTAAGAATGATGTTACGACAATTGATGAAATTATTTCTTTAAACCCAAAACGTATCATTATTTCACCTGGTCCAGGTCGCCCTGAAGATGCGGGTATATCTGTTGAGATTATTAAAAATTTAAAGGATAAAATTCCAATATTAGGAGTATGCTTAGGACATCAAGCTATTGGATACGCATTTGGTTCATCAGTTATAAATGCTGACGATATATTTCATGGAAAGGTTTCAAAAATAATTCATAATAATAATTTATTATTTAATCATATTCCATCTCCATTTAGTGCAACTAGATATCATTCATTAATTATTAACGAAGAATCCCTTCCAAATAAATTTGAAGTAATTGCTAGAACAGAAAATAACTTAGTAATGGGGATTCGACACATAGAGCACCCACTTTACGGATTACAATTTCATCCAGAATCAATATTAACAGAATATGGTTTTCAAATCATAAAAAACTTTTTACATGAAGATATCAGGTCAAATTAATTTAGAAGGTGATAAATCTATTTCGCATAGAGCTTTAATTTTAGCTTCTTTATGCAGGGGTGAATCAATAATAAAGAATTTATCTTCTTCAGATGATGTCCTTAGTACAATAAGCTGTTTAGGTCAAACAGGAATTAATATTGAATTCAATAATCATTGTGCTGTTATTAATGGGGATACATTTAGAGAACCTGTATCTAATTTAAATTGTAATAACTCCGGGACATCAATGAGATTATTGGCCGGATTATACTCTTCAATAAAATTACCAGTTACTCTAGAAGGAGATGATTCTTTAAGTAAGCGTCCAATGAGAAGAATTCTTGACCCCCTACGTGATATGGGAGTTATATTGGATTCGAATATGAATCAAGCCCCTATTAAGCTTATTGATTTCAATTTAAAANCAATAAATCATAAAATTTTAGTCCCAAGCGCTCAAGTTAAATCATGCTTAATATTATCNTCAATTAATCTTCCNTCTAAANTAGTTATTCAGCAAGATGTCCAAACTAGAGATCACTTAGAATTAATGATAAATAGTTTNTTTGGNGATATAATTGAAACAANAGGTAAGGAAATTATAGTTGACGGAAGTNAAAAAAATNTAAAGAANTTTAATATGACTATCCCTGGAGATATATCATCAGCAAGTTATTTGATTGCTTTAGCTNTANTNCTAAAAAATTCTAAATTAGTTATTAATNATATTTTATTNAANCCCTTNAGACTTGGATTTGTAAATACTCTTATATCTATGGGAGCAAATATTAAAGTAGATAATATTAATACNATTAATAATGANCAGGTTGGAAGAATTANAGTNAAAGGTAATAAAAAATTATCTCCATGNAATATTNNANATGATAGNATATCTANNATGATAGATGAAATACCTATATTGGCATTAGTCTGTTCATACATTGATGGAGAAAGCNTTATNAGTGGNTTANACGAGTTGCGCTATAAGGAGTCTNATAGACTTATAGGNATTTATAATATATTAAAGNNTATGGGTGTAAGTGTTAATATTAATAANAATTCATCATTGGCTATAAANCGAGGTAAAAATTTGTATAATACAAANAATTTAGATAATTTAAATGATCANAGGTTAGCTATGGTTATATCTTGNGCACAAATTGTTCAAGGCAAAAAAATTGATTTTGATGATTGTATTAAGGTTTCATTTCCTAACTTTAAAGAATTAGTAGAAACAATTTTGGTAAACTGATGAATTTTGCTGTTATTGGAGAAAATGTTCAAAACTCATTGAGCCCTAGAATGCATCAATGGATTTATCATTCGCTAAATTTAGAGCATCGATATGANGCTATTNATGTGAGTGAAGATTTAGTTGATAGCATTGTTGATAAACTAAGAANGGGTNTTTTAGATGGGGTNAATATTACCATTCCATTTAAAACTACTTTTATTGATTTTTTAGATAAATCAAATCAATTAGTATCTAATATTGGAGCTATTAATTGCATCCATTCAAAAGATGGTATTTTAAGAGGATATAATACCGACTACTATGGGTTTGAAAAACTAATATTTTCTAATGGTATAAATTTNAAAAATAAGAAAATATTACTTATTGGTGCTGGAGGTGCATCAAGAGCAATTAGCGTGTATTTAGCTAATAATAATATTTATTTTTCCATTANTAATAGAACATTAGAAAATGCTCAATCATTAGTGAGTGAAACTAAGTGTATTAGCTATGCGAGTATTATTTCTGATTCAATTTTAGAATCAAAATATAATGTGATTATTAATACNCTCCCNTATTCAGTNAATGNNTCTGAAATTTTAGAATCTTTAGATTATAATTTTAAATCATTNGATTATTATATAGATATTAATTATCATATTAATACTCAAATATGTNCTAAGATTAAAGCTGATAAAATAGTTAATGGTCTTAGTATGTTAATTTATCAGGGCATCAAATCAAATGAAATATGGATGGAGANAAAAATAGAGCAGCAAATAACATATTCTAAACTTTATAATTTTTTATCGGAGGAAGAATGTTAGAAAAATTAAGGTATCTAACAGCAGGAGAATCGCACGGAAAAGGATTGCTTGGTATTATAGATGGAATTCCAGCGAATTTAGAAATATCAGAAGAGTATATTAGAGCACAACTATCTAGAAGGCAAAAGGGTCATGGTAGGAGCAATAGGATGAAAATTGAATCTGACTTTGCTGAATTATATTGTGGTGTTAGGCAGGGGAAGACAAATGGCGGCCCTATAGGATTAATTATTGAAAATAAAGATTATAAAAATTGGTCNGAATGTATGTCTGTAGAAAAAAATAATTACAGCAAAAAAGTTACACTTCCCAGGCCAGGGCACGCAGATTTAGCTGGTGTTATGAAGTTTGGTTTTGATGATATACGTGATGTTATAGAACGATCTTCAGCTAGAGAAACAGCGATGAGAGTTGCNTTNTCTAGCATATGTAGAAAAATATTAGAAGATTTAAATATAGAGNTTTGCAGTAGAGTGATTCAAATTNATAATGTATCAGATGATTCTAAAATTGATTTTTCTAAATCTTTAGCGAAACTAAATGATATGATTGANAAATCTGATGTTCGATGTTTANATAAAGATGCTGAAATAAAGATGATTGATGCTATTAACATTGCAAAAAAGGATGGCGATTCGGTAGGTGGAATAATAGAAATATATTGTAGTGGATTNCCTTTTGGTATCGGAAGCTATACTCAGTGGGATAAGAAGTTGCAATCAAAAATATCTGAATCGCTACTATCTATAAATGCATTTAAAGGTATTGAATTTGGAATGGGTTTTAATGCGGCAAGTACGCTTGGNAGTAATGTCCATGATGAGATTGCTAAAGATGATGAAAGCTTAAAAAGAAAAACAAATAACGCAGGAGGAATTGAAGGTGGAATGAGCAATACNGAACCTTTGGTGATCCGCTTATCAATGAAACCTATACCCACATTAACAAAGCCATTNGNTAGTGTAGATATTGAATCAAATACCNCTAGTAAAGCGCATAGAGAGAGGACTGATTCTTGCGCAGTGCCTGCAGCATCGATTATAGCAGAAAATTTATTATGCATTGTGGTGGCAGATGCATTGCTTTCTAAATTTGGNGGAGATTCTATGGATCAGCTTAAAAAACATATTCATCAAAGTGGAAAATTTTAATTCAANTATATTAATATTAGGTATGCCCGGAGTGGGTAAAACTTCAGTAGCTCAAGGTTTATCTAACAAGCTTAAATATAAATTCATTGATTTAGATTCTTTTATTGAGAAAAAATTTAAAAAAACAATTTTAGATATTTTTCAAACTGATGGAGAAGATAGTTTTCGAAAATATGAGAAAATCTGTATGAATGATTTAAAAGAAGAAGATAAAATAGTTTTAGCTTNAGGTGGAGGGNCAATTAATGAGGACACTCTTGANGTATCATTATCGTTTAGATATAGAATATGGCTAGATGCTACNATTGATGTTATTTCTAAAAGATGTGANGATGATATAAAGCATAGACCATTATTGTATAATACAAATAATATTAATAAATATTTATTGAATTTATATCAAATTAGAAAGAATTTTTACAATACTTGTTCGAATATTATTATTGATACAACAAATAGTTCTATTCCAGAAATAGTAGATGAATTAATTATAAAAATAAATGAAATCAATTAAGGTAAATATTAATCAACATCCGATAACCTATGATATTATAGTGGGTAATAATATTCTTAAAGATTGCTTGAATNATATTAAAAGTTATAATAAGGCTCTTATCATTCATGATTCTGTTATTCATTCAGATATTATCGAATTAATAAAAAATATAGTAAAAGATAATGGTATGATAGTTGAGACAAAGGGAATTGGTTTACATAATTCACCCAAGTCTATTTCAACTTTTGTTTCAATGAGTGATTATCTTTCATTAAATGATTACAATAGAGATTGTTTGCTTATTAGTTTGGGAGGGGGNTCAATAGGGGACCTTGTAGGATTCTTGGCTTCTACCTATCAGAGGGGTGTTGATTATATTCAAATACCATCGACCTTATTATCAATGATTGACTCTTCTATTGGTGGAAAGACTGGANTAGATACTAAGTATGGTAAAAATTTAATAGGATCGTTTTATCATCCTACAATGGTTGTTATAGATACATTATTATTGTCANCACTTGAAAAGAAGGAGCTTAATTCTGGATTATTTGAGGNGCTAAAATATGCTATTNTATTTGATCAGCNGNTATTTNATTTTATTGATACTAATCTAGATAATATTGNAGATCCTAATATNATTAATAACATAATTAATGAATGCTGTGCTATNAAAGTTAAGATTATCCAAGATGATGAAAGAGATTTNGGNGATAGAAAAAAATTAAATTTTGGNCATACTATTGGACANGCTATTGAAACAAAATATGGNNTAAGGCATGGAGAATCTGTNGGNTATGGNATGTTATGTGCTTCTAATATTTCTAATCAGATAGGAACGTTATCTGACTCTAGGTATGATAAAATTAAAAATTTAATTAAACGTCTTTATCTACCTCCATTAAGTCCTGATGTAGATTTAATTATGAATCAGCTATCAAAGGATAAAAAAGTAGTAGATGGTAAAAATCAATTCATTTTACTAAATGATATCGGAAATGCGTATATTTCTAATGATATCGATAAAAATATAATAAAAAATTCAATTTTAAGTTTATGAATATACTTGTAATAAATGGTCCTAATCTCAATTTGCTTGGTGAACGCCAAACTGATATATATGGTGAGAATACACTTGAAGAGCTTATGATGTGGCTTGAAACTTCAGCAGATGGTCAGAATCATAATTTTAAATTTTATCAATCGAATCATGAGGGAACTATTATTGATTCAATCCATGATGAAAGAGAATGGGCAGATGGAATGATTATTAATGCTGGGGCATTCTCTCATTACTCTTATGCGATTAGAGATGCAATTTCATCTGTTGACATTAATACGGTTGAAGTTCATCTATCCAATATTATGGAGCGTGAAGATTTTCGGAAAATATCAGTATTAAAAGATGTCTGCATAGAACAAATCTATGGTTTGGGTAGAAACTCATACATTGAAGCATTAAAATTTTTACAGGATAATTCTAAAGGTGATTAGATTATTATTATTAATCAGCTATTTATTTATATTAGGGTGCAATTCTACTAATCAGTCTCCATATTTAGGCTCTTGGCCTTATAATCCAGATAAAGATATGATACAAAATCCAGGCTTTGGAGATTGTCCTAAAGCAAATGGGTGTGAATGTGAAACCAATGACTCATGTCCAGACAATTCTGAATGTGTTCAGCTTTATAGAGGAAAATGGTGCGTTCCTAAAATTGGTTCTATAGTTCCTCGTTTTCAAGGCGTAGATCAATTTGGAGATGTGTTTGATTTATATGATTTAGCTAATCAGGGAAAACCTATCTTATTAGAGATTGGTTCAGCTTCTCCTAAAGCTGTTAA
>NZUX01000052.1 GCA_002703645.1 Fidelibacterota bacterium
CAAATTGAAAAGCCCATATCCTTCCAGTGCAATAATCAGCAAATAAATAATAACCTTTTAAGGACTTGATTTGATTACCATTATAAACATAGCCACCTGTTACTGAGCATCCATAAACATCATCTTCATCCCAACCTAAAATCACTTTATAAATATTTGCATTATTAGGGTATACATGAATAGGGTTAATTTGATTATCTATACTAGGATTATCTACAAAATTATCAAAGCCCTCAAAATAATTCCATCCATAGTTTTCACCACCACTTGAATTGGCTGATTGAAAATTAATTTCTTCCCATGAGTTTTGTCCTACATCTCCTATATACAAATCTCCTTTTTCTTTATCAAATGAAAAACGCCATGGATTTCGCAAACCATAAACCCATATTTCTGGTAATGCATCTAAACGATTTACAAATGGGTTTGATTCTGGAATTTCATAGCCTGATTCAGTATTTACATCAATTCTTAATATTGAACCAAAAAAAGTATTTAAATTTTGTGCATGTTTTAATGGGTCTCCAGCACCGCCACCATCCCCAACCGCAATATATAGATAATTATCATGGCCAAATGCCATCATTCCTCCATTATGATTAGAATAAGGCTGCTCAAAGTTGATTAAAATTTCTTCAATCCCATTTGATGTATTGAAACGAGATATTATAGTCTCATTATTATTATTAATATAATTAATATAAATAAGTCTATTAGTATCAAATTGAGGTGAAAATGCCAATCCTAATAAGCCCCTTTCATCTCCTGGAAAAATTGGATTATGAACTTTTTTTCGAATATCTAGAAATGGTTCTTTATTTTTTTCTCCATTTGATATTTTCCAAACCATTCCTCTTTGCTCCACTACATATAGCTCACTTGAGTTAGTAGGGTGCCCGGTAATAAAAACTGCCTTTTTAAATCCAGATGCAAATAAGGAATAGTTTATTTTAGCAGGAAACAATAAAGTAAATAAAAATAAAATAAATATTAGTTTTTTAATCTCTAGAATGAATTTTATTGATGACATGGCAATCAATTTAAAGTAAAATCATAAATAATAGAAATATTTATAACTAGGCATTGGCATTATATCATAAGTTAGTTTATTTAATTTTATTATTAATGAATTCAACAATTATATGAGGAAATGTTAGTGATGCAAGGCCAATAATACTTGCTATATAAATTGATTCATTTAATGAATATCTATAGTATAGAAACAAAAAAGAAATCATAAACATACATACAGTTGCTAGAGTTAGGGTATAAATATCTTTATTAACCTGATTAATACTTGAAAAATCTAAATTCTTTCTTAAATCCTGAATGGAATTATAATAATGCCTTGGAGAATGTAGAAAACAAAAGTATATAGTAAAAGCTACAAATGGATTAAAGTAAATATAAATTAAAAATATCATTAATGTTTCCATCAAAAAGAGTATCTTCATTTGTAAAAACTCAATTCTATAAATAAAATAGAATATAGACCCTATAAGAATTGTAGATAAAAATATAAAATTACTTTTGATAAATATTAAAGAAGATTCAGGGAATGATAAATCTACAATATTAAATAAAAATAAAGTTAACTCAGTTTTAATTAGAAGAGGTGTAAGTAGAACAATTAAACCTCTAAGTATATTTTCTAGGAAAATTGATTTATAAGATAAGTAGTATTCAAGGTCCTCTCCACCAAAATGATAAATAGATATAAATATAAAAGAAAAAGTTAATATTCTGGGAATATGTATCCATGAAAATACGATCATAAGGATTATTAATATGTATATGAAATAAAAAATAAATGAATTACTAATTCTAAAATGATCTAATATTTTTTTACCTCTATTTTTATCAAATGCACCATGAGAAGCTCCAATTGTAATTATCATTATAAAACATAAAAAATTTAGGATATAATCATTTAAAGAATAACTAAATATATAGTATAGAAAAATAGAGAAAAAACTTAATAAAATAAATATTATTGAATGAAGATATATAATCACTGAAATTTATGGAGGAGGAGGCCCTATTCGTAATAAATAGGGCCCCACAAGTTAAGCTAGTTTACTTTGAATCCATTTTAGCTGCTGCCCAAATCATAAGCCCAAATGCAGTTTTATTAACTAAATCAGCCAAGTTATAAACAACATTCATTTGGTTATCTGGGAGCCAGTATCCAATAGGATAAATAGCCCAACCAACGAGAACAATTAATCTCATTACTTTAAATGCAAACTGGCTAGCCTTGTTGCCACTAGCCTCATTGGCTTTTGCTGCATCACCAGCAAAAATCAGGTATAAAACACCAATCCAACCTATCATTCCAATAATAAAACCTTGAGTTTGCCAACCAGCACAAGTCTCACCACAGTAGCCACCAATTAACATTACCAAACTAGCTACAAGAAGTTTCCAGAATAATTTATGACTTACCATAGTTACAGCTGCTAGTATTAGATAAAACTCAACAATTTGAAGAGGAACTGTAATAAACCAATCTACATATCTATATGCTACAGGAGAAGCTCCTGTAACTGCAATCTTACTCATTGTTAAATAATGCCAAAAAGCGATACCAGTTACAAGTCCTGCTACCGTGAGTGACGTCTTCCACTTCTTATCAACATCTGATCTTTCAACAAAGAAAAATACAGTTGAAGCTAGCATTATAGCTGTTGCTAGCCAAAAAGAAAATTGTGTAAAGTCTGTTAAATCAACCATAATTAACTCCTTAATTTATTTAATATTCATATTGCACGTTTTACACGTTTATAACTTATTTATATATTAATGATTAATGCAAGAAAAAAATAATATTTGAAATTATTTTATAAATTTTTAATTGATAAAGATGGGAAATATCTTGCTAGCCAGTTCAATAAAACAGATTAGATTAAATAAATACTTCTAAATTTATTTAAGCTTAAAAAATTTAGATATCAAACCAATAATTAAATTTAACATAAAAGGAAGCATCAAAATATCTTTCAGTCCAAATATTATTACCAGAATACATAAAGAAATCATCAATAGTATTAAATATTTTACCATTCACTGATTTTGTAAGTCTATAAATCACATATATATCTGAACTTTGATTATACTCCCATTTAAATGAGAAATTAAGATTAAAATTTGTGTACTTTGGGTAAANCCCAACGTAATAATTAGGATTTAAATCTTGCACAAGAAATCCATCTTCCTCCTCAGGAATATCTGTTATATTATTAGTATAGACTGGAGGGACATCAACATCCTCAAGGTAGGCATTTTGATAGGTATAACCTGTAATTAAATCCGTNACTATTGGCCATCTANCATCGCTAGTCAATTCAGTAAAATTACTAAACTGATTAAATCGCTGAAGATATTCACAATAGATCCCTAAACTGATTGTATTGCTAAAATATTCTTCTAATGTAATACTATATCTATTCAACCATCCTTCCTGATTAGAAAAAATATTGTATTCATCTAAAGTACCATANTNATCTATTTCTTCTTGAATTAATTCAACAAATCCATANGCCTGATTTATACTTTTATTCTCATATAATAANNTAATATTTCTAATTGANAAGAAATCAACTCTACCATTTAATTCAAANATAAATCCAATATAATTATCATCAGAATTAAATATATTATNTTNNTGAATTTCGCTTTGCTTATATTCAANCCCAATGTTAAATGATAAATCTTCTCTTCTATCTGAGTAATATTTTATTGCNTACTGNTAAGATTTTGGCAAANGAAAGGGTAACCCAACTTTATTAACTTCTCTATCATATGTTAAATAATCATTATAATGNTCTTTATCCAAAAAGTATGAAAATCTAATATAGTTATAATTNCCAGATTCAATGATAGATTCGATACCAGTNCTATCNCCTATTTTATCACCANNATAATTNTTGGAATTACTTTTAANTAGATTAAACTTNACTTCTCTAATTTGAGGAATTGGATCTATAATTTTATAGCCTANGCTAATTTGATGCTTTTTAANATTATTCCTAATTAAGTAACCCNCTTNATTNATATCAAAATCCTTATCATAATTTTCCATATCTATCGTTAATGATAAAGGATTTGAAGAATTATATCCCATGCTTAATGAATAGCCATTACCAATTGTATTAGATTGATTTATTGATTGAGTTAATTGATAATCAATAAATATTTGATTTGATAACAAATAAACAATATGATCAAATGAGTAGGATTGCTGGTAAACAGTATCATGATTATTTAAATCAAAAGAAAAATAAGTATTAGATAAGCCTATCTTATTCTTTCCATCAAAGAAATTTTTGGTTAACCTATTTATNGAATAAAATTTTCTTCCAGCTAAANTACTATTCTTATCTCGCGCAGCAGTTTCAGCCAAAATAGAGGTATACCCCCATCCACTTTTTGTATTCCCCATAAATTTTAAAGCTGCATTAATTCTATATTCACTTAAGGTAAAATTTGAATAATCAATAATACCAGATTGCCCAATTCTCCTAGAGTAAAAAATACTAATTGGCATATCAAAAATTGATTCTGTCTGATTAAAAAAGGTTCTTTTTTCAGGTAANTCAATTTCATAGTAAGATAAATTTATATATTCAGGGTCCATCTCAATTTGACCAAAATCAGGATTAAGNGTTAAGTCAATAGANCTAGACGAAGANAATCTATACTTAATATCTAATCCAATATTAGTACTCAAACTATCATAATTTTCATTATAATGGNCATCAGGGATTCGATCGAAATCTAATAAAAATGAATTATTATAACGATCATGACCAGATAAAATATATGGTTTAAATTCAANGCTTCTTTTTANATCAACTTCTTTAAAATCTACAATATGGCCAAATTGAGATACTTTNCCAGGNGTCCCATCCTTAAAAACAACCCAACGNCTAACTTCATTATACCTNAAAATAAATCTNTTAATATTTAANCCCCAGGGATTCTCAAGCTGAGTAATACTTAGCATATTAAATGGGATTTTCATCTCTACTTTCCATCCATACTCATCAATTTGGACNTCTGAATCCCATACNGCATTATACTCTAAATCAAATTCAGAATCNCCATATATCATACCATCTAGCTGTACNCCAGATGCATTTACAACAAATCTNTAAGCAGATTCATGNTCATGATTGCTATCAAATTCNATAGAAAACCAATCAGATAACCATGGATTNATATTATCTTTTCTTGANAAACGTTGCATAATACTATCAGGNNTNGANTCAAAAAGNCTTGCAGCTACATAAATNTTTTCTGAATCAGAACCGATTGAAACAATGGTTTTAAANCTAGGTGCNGATAAATTGTNTGGATAATCTTGNAAAAAATCATCTATGTANTTTTTTGAATCGCTTANCANGNCNNATGANTGTNCAATNACCTGNAAATCAGACCAGCANCTTTCACTTAANANTCCATCGATAATAGGTGCATTTTCAATATGATTTATAGAAAATANNTTATCTTTTTTAAGATTATAAAAGGGCTCCTTATCTATATCAATAGATGGAAATAAAATAGATAATAATATGACTATAAAGNTAAACACNANATTCTCATTAAATATAAATGTAAGAAATTATATTATTTTTTATTTAAACAAATATTTTTAACTTAAACCGACTGNGTAGTCGGTATTAATATACACTAGATATACATNGGAGTATTATTTTAAATGAAAATATGNGTTTTAATNAAACAAGTTCCAAATGAAGATGCGATTATNAANATATCGCCNGATGGNANTGGAATNATAAAAGATAACTTAACTTANTGTACAAATGANCCAGANACCTATGCATTAGAAGAAGCTTTATTAATAAAAGAATCTNCTGATGATTGNGAAGTTGTNGTATGCACAATGGGTAAAGAGACTGCATCTCAAATTTTAAAAGAAGCGCTTGCAAAAGGAGCCGATAGGGCAATTCTAATAGATAATAAAAATCTTGATGAAGATTTAGATCCATTAGAAATATCAAAAATTATATCNAAGGTTNTAGATAAAGAGAAATTTGATTTAGTTTTATCTGGNTTGCAATCTGATGATAGTGGTCACGCTCAAACAGGATTATTANTTGCNGANCTACTNAATATGACCCACGCTTCTTTAGTAGTTGGAACAGAAATNTTNTCTGATGGNAAAATNAAAGTAAAAAAAGAGNTGGAAAGTGGATGGTTTCAATGGGCTGAAATGACACTACCCTCTTCCCTATCAATACAATCTGGNCTTAATAAGCCTCGCTATGCATCTCTAAAAGGGATTATGGGTGCAAAGAAAAAACANATTGATANNTANGATNCTAATGAATTAGAAATACAAATTTCAGATACAAAATTAGAAACTCAAAAAATTTATATACCTCAAAAATCAAAAGAAACAAAATATATTGAAGGTGATAATGACNCTATCGTNGAAGAACTAATTANAATTTTAAAAGATGACATAAAGGCTATTAACTAATGAAAATATTAATATATATACAATCTTCAGAAAATAAAATAAATCCAATATCTCTTGAATCNCTNGTTGCTGCTCAAAAGTTAAAAAAAGAAAAAGGGGCTGAAATTCATGCAGTTACTTTCTCCAATAAAATAAGTGAAGATTTGAGTCAATATGATATAAATGAAATTATACTTATTAATNATGATNATTTAGATGAATACAATCCTCTTCATTTTCTTNANGTCTTTAGNAATCTAGANAATCAATATAATCCTGANTTTTTCATTTTTGGACATACCTATGAAACAAGAGATTGGGTNCCAAGATTAAGNGCTAGATTAGATATCCCATTTATATCTGATTCAATTGGNATGAGAGTTGAAGANAANATTATATTTACTAGATCATTATATCAGAATAAAATNAATTCTGACTTAGTATGTAAANCTNAAAAAGCAATTGTATCNTTTCAATCTGGGGCATTTAAAATTGATANTTTAGAAAGTGGNAATGCTTCAATAAATAAANTTGAAATAAATCTAGCAGAAGTACCTAATAAAATTATCAATGAACCGAAATTCAAAGATTCGGATGGTGATATTGATCTATCATCTGCTGATTTTATTGTCTCTATAGGACGAGGAATAGGTAAAGAAGAAAATATTCCAATCGCAAAAGAGCTATCTGAATTAATTGGTGCACAACTCGCCTCATCTAGACCTGTAGTAGATTCTGGATGGCTTAATCATTCACTTCAAATTGGTAGTTCTGGNCAGGTTGTTTCCCCNAAATTATATTTTGCTCTAGGAATATCTGGAGCTATTCAGCATGTAGTAGGCATGAAAGGATCAAGCTGCATTCTTGCTATTAATAAAGATGCTAATGCTCCTATTTTTGAGTTGGCAGACTATGGGATTGTTGGAGATATAATGGAAATAATACCAAAATTAAATTCCGCAATTAAAGAATTAAATGGATAATACAGANAGAGAAATATTAGATGTTGATATTTTATTTGTTGGAGCAGGACCAGCTTCNCTNGCTGGAGCGNTGNATCTTAAGCAGCTTATAAAAAAAGAAAATATTGANATATCNATTGCAATNATTGAAAAGGCTTCAGANGTAGGCTCTCATTCATTGTCAGGTGCCGTTGTAGATCCAAAAACTTTAAATGAGCTATTCCCTGAGCTTTCAAATGANGATTTNCCATTNGAGTTTCATGTTGATAAAGAATANATGTTCTACCTTACAAAAAATAGCAAATTCTCTGTTCCCTTTATTCCAAANCAAATGAGTCATCATGGATGCTATATTACATCAATAGGTAAACTAACGCGATGGTTNGAGCANAAATGTGAAGAGCAAGACATAGATATTTTTGCTGGTTTNCCTGGATCTGAATTAATTTANAATGANTCTGGNCATGTTATNGGTGTTCGAACNNCNGATAGAGGAATAGATAAAAATGGNGCAAAGAAAACAGACTTTGANGCTGGAGTAGATATACGCTCTAAAGTAACTTTATTAGGTGAAGGGTCAAGAGGAAGCTTAACAAAAACACTAATAAATAAATTTAATTTAATGGATGGNAAAAATCCTCAAAATTGGGCAATTGGAGTAAAAGAATTATGGCANCTTCCAGAACAAAGGCTTCCNGATGGGTATGTTGCTCACACATTAGGATTTCCACTTGGNCACTCTCTNTTTGGTGGTGGNTGGATGTATACCATGAAAAATAATATTTTAGATATAGGNATAGTNGTTGGNCTTGATTATAAAAATCCAAANATAGANCCTCATCATGAATTGCAACTTGTCAAAACACACCCTTGGATGAAAAAAATATTAGATGGAGCAGAAATTTTAGCTTATGGGTCAAAAACTCTACCTGAAGGTGGGCTNTATTCAATCCCTGANCTATGNGTAGATGGCGCGATGCTAATTGGAGATAGNGCNGGCTTTTTAAATGGNCAGAGATTAAAAGGAATTCATCTNGCAATGAANTCAGGNATGCTNGCATCAGAAGCNATAGTAGNTGCNTTNAAAAACAATGATTTTTCTAAAAANTCTCTTTCAGCTTATGAAAAGCTTTTNAAAAATAGCTGGGCNTATGATGAGCTNTATAAAGCAAGAAACTTCCATCAAGGATTTAAGAATGGTTTATTTGCTGGTATGACAAATGCTGGAATCGGATTAGTAACCAATGGGCGAGGATTTGGAATATACAACAGACTCCCTTCTATGGATGGACACGAACATATAGATAGTAAAAATAATTATGATAATTTTAATAAATATGACATCAACTATGATGGAAAATTAATTCTTGATAAGCTAACAAGTGTATACTANTCNGCGACATCCCATAATGAAGATCAAGTTGCTCATCTTCATGTTAAGGATAAATCTATATGCNTAGATCAATGCAAAGAAGAATATGGTAACCCATGTCAATATTTCTGNCCTGCAAATGTCTACGAAATGGTTNATGATGGAGAGGANAGGCTTCAAATTAATTTTTCTAATTGTGTCCACTGTAAAACATGTGATATTATGGATCCATATCAAATTATTGATTGGACTACCCCAGAAGGTGGCGATGGGCCAGCATGGAAAAACATGTAACTTTCCATGAGGGAATTAATACATAGCCTTATAGATTCAATTCCTATATTAAAAGATTTTCCAGATTGGCTTATATACATTGTTTTAAACATGGCTGGATTCTTACTTATTTTNTGGNCTATTAGAAGATANTTTACAAATAATTGAGCTATATCACAAAANCCCNATNATNAATATTTTTTACTTGATAATTAGCTAATAATAAGCTAGTTTATTGAACGTGAGTGACTTTTAATATATTTAGTTAGTTGAGAATGATTCTCAAAATTGAAAAATAATTAGTTAAGGAGGAGTAATAAAATGAAAAAAATCATAATGACAGTTCTTNTTTGTTGTTCGTGTCTTCTNGTCGCGAATGANATNGCTGGATCATATAGAGCTACAGGTCAAAGAGTNGAATATCAATTCTATACAAGACCTAATGTTCCAGGAAGTACAACATATGAAGCTTCAGGTAATGCTGATGGTAGTACATCTCTTAGAATAAGTGATGTATATGGGCTAGGCGTATCTCAAGAAGTGGCTAATATCCCTGTTGGATATAACTTCTTTGAAAATATCGTAGGTCCTATTGGTATTCCAGAAATGGATGCTTTACAATACTTTCTTTATGTAACATTTAATGAAGATGGNACTGGTGCAATTTACGATAGTCAAGTTTTAGCNAGTGAAACTGAAGGCTGTGAAACTGAAGTGCAACTTTTACCATTAGATGATGATCTTACATATACATCAGATTTAAACGCTAATTTAACTGTTCAAGATAACATGGTTACAGGTCAGCCAAATGTTAGTCCTTACGTAGGTGCAACTGCAGGTTCATGGAGTATCTCAGGATCTTCATTTTTCTCATTTTTCCCTGCAACACCAAGNCCTGTAACTGCTGAATTTCAGCTATATGGNGATGAATTTGCTGNTTGCTATGCAGGATGCTTATATGAGACTGGTGGCGATCACGCATACTGTGGTGGCGTTGAATGTGCAATGTATGTTCATGGCTTTCCAGGAATGCCTCATCCNGGNGCAACATCTGGTTATGTTGTTCCAAACCCAGCAGTATCTTTTTCTCCAAGNAATGCAGCGTATGGCTTANTACCTGACTACCANGTTGAGTGGCACTACATTGATGGTGAGCTTGCAGAAACTGGTCTAGGTGACTTTGTNGATGAAGATGAAGATTTAGATGGTACACCATATGATAATATTCTTGGTTACCCTGCTTTAGCATCTACATTCATGAATCCAGACCCAGCATGTGGTGGATTNACTCAACCAATCTTAGGTGATGTGTCAGCTATGTTCCCTGCAGATTGTGTTACTAGCGTTGGTGATGCAAATAACTTTTATGTAATGGATGCAAGCTTTGGCCCTTGGGGCGGTTTCCTTACTTGGAATGCTGTTATGTATCTTCAAACAGGTGATGGTTCATTCCTTGTGGATGACTCGGCTGCAGAAATGAATCCAGCAGATATTTTTTATGTAAATGCATTAGATGGAACACCATGTGATCCAACTTTAGGTGATCCTTACTGCGCAGTTCCAGTTAACTTAAATGGTGGTCGTCTTGTTATGGGATTCGAACCTACATGTATTCCAGTTCTAACATCTATATCAGTTCTTGGTGAGTTAACATCTGTGGGTAGTGAGTGTGANTCTGGTGATACAAATAGTGATGGTACCGTAGATGTTCTAGATGTTGTTGCTGTTGTAGGATTTATCCTTGGCAATAATGACGGAGTGGATTGTGCTGATGTTAATACAGATGGTACTGTAGATGTTCTAGATGTAGTTCAAATGGTTGGATCTATCCTTAACCCTAGAGGTGAAAAGGCTAGCTCTGCGACATTTACAAAAACTGAAAATGGTGTTTCAATGGCTTCAAATGGTATTGTAGGAGCTGTTCAAATGACTCTATCTCATGATAGTGATTTCAGTATCG
>NZUX01000053.1 GCA_002703645.1 Fidelibacterota bacterium
AAAGCCTGCCAAAATTCCGTTTTGAGTCGCCTCTTCAATTCCTTTTTTAACAGATGGAATATATTCTTTAGGAATCACCCCGCCTACTATCTTATTCTCAAATTCAAAACCTTTACCAAGCTCATTTGGCTCCACTGTAATAACGACATGCCCATATTGACCTCTACCACCAGACTGCTTCGCATACTTTGTATCTTGCTCAACAGACTGTGTAATGCCTTCTTTGTATGAAACTTGAGGACTACCAACATTAACATTAACTTTAAACTCTCTTTTAAGCCTATCTGCCAAAACCTCAAGATGCAATTCACCCATTCCCGAAATTATAGTCTGTCCAGATTCCTCATCAGTATGAACTTTAAAGGTTGGATCCTCTTCAGCTAGTTTTGCTAAGGCTATCCCTAAATTCTCTTGATCGTCATTTGATTCTGGTTCAACAGCGATAGAAATTACTGGATCCAAGAAATCAATAGATTCTAATATTATAGGATTTTCTTTTTCACATAAAGTATCTCCAGTTCTAGTATCTTTTAAGCCAACTATCCCTGCAATTTCACCAGTGTAAATAGCATCTCTATCTTCCCTTTTATTTGAGTGCATCAACATCAGCCTACTTATTCTCTCCATCTTACCAGAGTTTGGATTATATATTTTATCCCCTTTAGATATTTTTCCACTATAGACCCTAACAAAGGTTAGTCTACCTACGAATGGGTCTGTCATTATTTTAAAAGCCAAACCACTAAATGGCTCTTCATCCTTAGGAGATCTTAAAATCTCATTATCTTTATTATCTACATCAAATCCAACAGTATCGCCCACATCAAGAGGAGATGGTAGGAAATCAATAATATAATCTAATAAACTTTGAACACCCTTATTTTTAAATGCAGAACCGCAAAGCATAGGGATAATATCTCCAGATACACAAGAGCTTCGTATAGCTGGCTTTAAATCATCTATAGAAATTTCATTTCCTTCTAAATACTTATCCATTAAAGCTTCATCATTAGAAGCAACCTCTTCAAGTAAATGCTCTCTCCATTTATCAGCTTCTTCTTTTAAATCATCTGGAATATCTACGATATCATAATTAGTCCCATCATCCTCAGCATATATTATCGCTTTCATATCTATTAAATCAACGACACCCCTAAAGGTCTCACCCTCTCCAATCGGTATATTAAGAGGAACAGGGTTTGTTCCAAACCTTTCTTTCATCATATCTATAACATTATAGAAATCAGCTCCAGTCCTATCCATTTTATTAACAAATGCAATCCTAGGAACCTTATACTTATCAGCTTGTCTCCACACTGTTTCTGATTGAGGTTCTACACCTCCTACCGCACAAAAACAAGCTACAGCACCATCTAAAACCCTCAATGATCTTTCAACTTCAATAGTAAAATCAACGTGTCCAGGCGTATCTATAATATTAATTCTATGATCGTTCCAAAAACAAGTAGTTGCAGCAGAAGTAATAGTGATACCTCTTTCCTTCTCTTGCTCCATCCAATCCATAGTAGCAGCGCCATCATGAACTTCCCCTAGTCTATGAAGGCGGCCTGTGTAATACAGTATCCTTTCAGTAGTAGTAGTTTTACCTGCATCAATATGAGCCATGATACCTATATTTCTAACATCTTTTAGTGGTGTATTCTTCATGTTTTTACCTGAAATGCGCAAAAGCCTTGTTAGCTTCTGCCATTTTATGCGTATCCTCTTTTTTCTTAACTGAAGAGCCTTCATTGTTATAGGCAGCCAATAGCTCTGCTGCCAACCTATCTGACATACTATTACCTTTTCTAGATTGGGCAAAACTAATAATCCACCGCATTGCCAATGCAATTTTCCTATTCTCAGGAACCTCTACAGGAACCTGATAAGTAGCTCCACCAATTCTTTTTGACTTCACTTCTAGCATTGGGCAAACATTATTTATGGCTTTTTTAAAGACTTCAAGTCCATCTTTAGTTTTAGTAGTCTCTTCAATTTTTTCAATACTAGTATAAAAAATCTTTTCAGCTAAACTCTTCTTTCCATCAGACATAATATTATTAATAAATTTTGCAGCCAGCATATCATTAAATAATGGATCTGGTAAAATTGTTCTCTTTTCTGGTCTTCTTCTTCTCATAAACTATTTATNCCTTAGGCTTCTTAGCNCCATATCTAGATCTACTAGATTTNCTACCTTCAACTCCNGCTGGATCTAAGACACCCCTNACAACGTGATATCTAACACCNGGCAAATCCTTAACTCTNCCACCTTCTATTAAAACAATAGAGTGNTCTTGNAAATTATGTCCTTCTCCAGGTATNTATGCAGCTACCTCATATCCATTNGACANTCTCACACGAGCNACNTTCCTCAAAGCNGAATTAGGCTTTTTAGGTGTAGTCGTNTAAACACGAGTNCATACNCCNCTTTTTTGAGGACATTTTTCTAATGCAGGAACCTTNTTTTTCTTGGTTTGTTTTTTCCTGCCTTTTCTTATTAACTGATTTATCGTCGGCATTTTTACTCCAGTATAGCCCATCAATATACATATTATATATATTAATGCAAAATATATTTATTATTTTTTTTTATTTTACAAATTTCAAGCTTCTAATTTTCTTTAAAAGCTAAATCACTCTCCAATTGTTCCTCCNCTGATTCCTCTCCTTCTTTCGAAACAGCTATAGATCTATTTTTAATTGCNCCTGTACCAGCNGGAATCAATCGTCCAATTATAACATTNTCNTTCAANCCTCTTAGTGGNTCAGTTTTAGCNGATACAGCNGCATCCGTCAAGACTCTTGTAGTNTCNTGGAATGAGGCNGCTGATATAAANCTTTCAGTATTTAGTGAAGCCCTTGTNATTCCAAGCAGNAAAGGAGANGATGTTGCNGGNTTTGTNTTTGACGTCTTTATTTGCGCTTTTCCANTTTCTTTTAATTCAAGATTATATTCTTTNATATTANCTTTTGTAACGATATCACCCACAGANTAATCTGAATCTCCAGGATCTCTAATTATTGCTTTATTTAATATTTCANTATTNTTGAGCCTTAATTCATTTTTNCTGACTCGATCACCAGTTAAATAATCAGTATCCCCAGAATCTTCAATAACNACTTTNTGCATCATTTGCTTAACAATAACCTCTATATGCTTATCATTAATGGCAACACCTTGAACNTGATAAACNTCTTGAATTGCTTCAACNAGATACTCTTGAACCTTAGATGCACCTCTAATTCTTAAGATATCTTTTGGAGATATAGANCCTTCGCATATTTTTTCGCCAGCAAAAATNTGNTCTCCATCATGNACTAANATATGCTTTCCNTATGGTATCTTATAAGTTCTTTCTTGNTCAGGNCCTGNAACNCTAATTTCACGTATTCCCCTCTTAATTTTACCNAAAGTTATTTTTCCATCAATATCAGANACNACAGCAGGATTNGATGGATTTCGAGCCTCAAATAATTCTGCAATTCTAGGCAATCCTCCCGTAATATCTTTAGTCTTACCTACATCTTTAGGAATTTTAACAATTATTTGTCCAGATTGCACTTTATCGCCATCATTAACTATAATTGTAGATTTGAATGGTAAAATACTTGAAACCTTATCGTCACTGGATTTGCCCGCATCGATTGCAATGCTTGGGCTTAAATTTCGATTTCTAGACTCTGTAACTACAGCCATTTTTTTACCACCTTCAACAGCTTCTTTTACAAAGGTTTCTCCTTCAATTAAATCAATATACTGAACTTTACCAGAATGTCTAGCCAAAATAACATCTGTATACGGGTCCCATGAGAACAGAATAGTATTAGGTTTAACTTTTGCACCATCCTTCACTTCTACAGTAGCTCCATAGGGAACTCTCCATGAATTGATTTCAGAACCCTTGCTATCAACAAGAGTAATTTCTCCACTTCTATTAGTAGAAACTATAGAATATATCCCATCAGAACCTTTTACTTTTTCTAATTTTAGATTCTTTGAAAACTTGATAAGACCTTCTTTCTTTGTGGCAATATTAGACTGTTCTGCAATCCTAGTTGCAGTTCCACCTATATGGAATGTCCTAAGCGTCAGCTGGGTTCCAGGCTCACCTATAGATTGAGCGGCCATTATTCCTACGGCATCACCATTTTGCGCCAATCTATTGGTAGCAAGATTTAATCCATAACACTTTTGGCAAACTCCAACTAAAGATTCGCAAGTAAGAGATGAACGAACTTTAACTCTAAATGTATTGCTTTCATTAATTTTTTGAATAGCCTTAAAATCAATTAGCGAACCCTTTTTTAGTATTGTTTTATTATTTATTGGATCTACTATATCTTCAAGTAAAAACCTGCCCCAGATTCTATCTGCAAGAGGCTCTATTACTTCTTCACCTTCTTTCAAATCTTCTAGCCAAAGACCTTGAATTGTTCCGCAATCGTCTTCAGATATAGTTATGTCTTGAGCAACATCAACTAGTCTTCTCGTCAAATATCCCGCATCAGCTGTTTTAAGAGCTGTATCAGCCAACCCTTTTCTTGCGCCATGCGTTGAAATAAAGTATTCAAAAACAGATAACCCTTCTTTAAAGTTAGATTTTATAGGATTCTCTATAATTTCTCCAGAAGACGTCGAAGAAGTACTTTTCCTCGGTTTTGCCATCAAACCTCTCATTCCAGCAAGCTGCTTAATCTGATCCCTACTTCCTCTCGCACCAGAATCTGCCATCATATATAAAGGGTTAAATCCCTCATTGTCATTTTTGAGTTCATTGAACATTTCATTAGCGACATTTGCTGTAGCGTGAGTCCAAATATCTATAGTCTTATTATATCTCTCGCCCTCAGTTAAAATATGCTTTTTAAATTTCTCATTAATTTGCGATACATTGATATCTGCCTTGCCAATAATATCATCTTTTGAGTCGGGGATATGAATATCATCAATTGCAATTGATAGTCCACCTTTGAAGGCCGACTCAAACCCCAAATCTTTTAATTTATCTAAAAATTGTATTGTTTTATAATTACCCATTTCATGGTAAGATTTACTTATTATCTCTACAATTTCTTTTTTACCAACAATTCTATTTTGAAATTCAAAGTTTTTTGGAAGAACACTATTAAAAATAATTCTTCCTATTGTAGTTTCAATAATCTCCCCTAAACGTTTAAACTTAACTTTTGCATGTAATTCAACTTCTGAATTATCATAGGCTAGCAATACCTCTTTATAAGATCCAAAAACTGAACCTTCTCCTTTTTGTTTATCCTTCGGTCTTGTCAAATAATAACAGCCCAAAATCATCTCTTGAGATGGGATTGCAATTGGACGACCATGCGCTGGATGTAATATATTATGGCTTGACAACATCAACATCCATGCTTCTGCTTGCGCTTCTGCAGAAAGCGGAACATGGACAGCCATTTGATCGCCATCAAAGTCAGCGTTAAATGCAGAACACACTAAAGGATGAAGCCTTATAGCCCTACCTTCAACTAACTTCGGCTGAAATCCTTGAATTCCAAGCCTATGCAATGTTGGTGCTCGATTTAATAATATTGGATGATTGCTAACTACGTATTCTAAAACAGAGAATACTTCTTCTTCTTTCTTTTCAATCATCGTTTTTGCACTTTTTGCAGTCCTAGTTAGCCCTCTCTTTATTAATTCATGAATTATCATTGGCTTAAATAATTCAATAGCCATTTCTTTTGGAATTCCACATTCATGCAAACTTAATTCTGGACCAACTACAATCACCGAACGACCNGAATAGTCAACTCTNTTACCTAANAGATTNTGNCTAAACCTACCNGTTTTACCTTTCAGNGAGTCACTTANAGATTTTAATGGNCTCCTNGTACCACTTCTAACAGCNGATTGAACCCTNCTATTATCTAATAATGCATCAACAGACTCCTGNAGCATTCTTTTTTCATTTCTTAAAATAACATCTGGNGCTTTAATATCCATAAGNTGCTTNAATCTATTATTTCTTATCACTACCCTTCTGTANAAATCATTCAAATCAGATGCNGCAAAACGNCCACCNTCTAATGGGACNAATGGNCTNAATTCTGGTGGTATTACTGGTAAAATATTTATTATCATCCATTCAGGTTTATTAATTAATTCTTTTTCTATTNTATTATCAAAATTCTTCAATACCCTTAATCTTTTCAATGCATCTTCTTTTTTATTAATTGATGNTTTAGGGTCTTTAACTANCGCAGATAANTCATTAATTAAATTTTCAATATCTAATTTCTTTAATAATTCAAGTATACCTCTTCCACCCATATANGCNAGAAAATACTCATCATTATCTTTTTTTTCTTCTGAAACTGTATCAATTCCAAATTCATCATCTGCATCTAAAAANTCATCCTCTTCTAATAANTCNCCCTTTTTATANCCACTATCACCAGGNTTAATAACAACATACTTCTCATAATATGTAATNGATTCTAANTGCTTGGTAGTATAGCCCANCAAATAGCTTAGCTTACTAGGAATTGATTTAAGAAACCAAATATGCACAACAGGGACAGCTANTGTNATATGNCCNAGTCTNTCNCTACGAACATTTTTNCGAGTAACTTCTACACCNCATCGATCGCAAACAATTCCTCTATATCTTATACCCTTATATTTACCGCAATGACANTCCCAGTCTTTTATAGGNCCAAAAATNTTTTCNCAAAACAACCCTTCTTTTTCNGGCTTATAAGATCGNTANTTGATTGTTTCNGGCTTTAAAACTTCCCCAAACGATCTCTCTAAAATTTCTTCTGGAGATAAGAGNCCAAGGGTTATNGCTGTACAATCATTAGATTTTTTTGCTTTTGCTATATATGATTTATTCAAAGTAACTCCTATTAATAGTATATATNATTAATTATGCAATTTAACTTTCANTCCTAATCCTTCAAGCTCTTTAACTAAAACATTGAAAGATTCTGGNATATTNGGNTCGGGAGTATTNCCNCCCCTAACTAACGAGTTATATAGTTGCGTTCTACCAATAATATCATCAGANTTAGTNGTTAAAATTTCNTGCAAAGTATAAGCNGCACCATAAGCCTCTAAAGCCCAAACCTCCATCTCNCCAAATCGCTGTCCACCTAATTGNGCTTTACCACCTAATGGCTGCTGAGTAATTAATGAATATGGNCCAGTTGACCTTGCATGCATNTTNTCNTCGACAAGATGAGATAATTTCATCATNTAGGTTGTGCCTACNGCAACNGGAGAAGTGATTTTTTCACCAGTTCTACCATCCCATAAAAATACTTTTCCNGTTTCTGGNATTTTAGCTTCTTTCATTTTATNAATAACATCCTTAGAACTAGCACCATCAAAAACAGGAGTNGCATANCTCTCTCCTANCTCTTGTCCAGCCCAACCTANCATTGCTTCATANAANTGNCCTAAATTCATCCTAGATGGAACTCCTAAAGGATTAAGNATAATATCAACTGGAGTNCCATCTTCCATNAATGGCATATCTTCCTCTGGNACTANAATTGAAACAATACCCTTATTCCCATGNCTTCCAGCCATTTTATCNCCAACTGAAACTTTCCTTTTNTGAGCAATATAAACTTTAGCAAGNTTCATAACTCCTTGCTGAAGCTCATCNCCAACTCTTANCTTNAAGACTTCCTTNTCAAGTGTCTCTTCNAATATTTTNAAGCTTTTTCTGTAATTTTTCCATATTTTTAATATTTTAGTCCAAGTTACAGGAGCNTCAACCCAAGGAGACTTAAGAGAAAGATTNTCAAAATTTAATTTTGAAATTCTATTTTTAGATAANAATGTTTTTGCTTTTAATATTGTTTTATTNGTAACAAAATCACGNATACCTCCAGANAGCTGATCTAAAAGCATTTCTTTTAATTTNTCATCACGAACCTGCATTAATTCTACNCTTTTAATTCTAGCNTCTTTCTGNAGNTCTCTTATCTGNCTTTTTTCATCCAATCTTAAAGATGTACTTTTTCTTTCAAAAAGTTGNGTTTCTACAACAACTCCATGAACNCCAGAATCNCATCTCTTCGANGCATCTTTAACNTCTCCAGCNTTTTCTCCAAAAATTGCNCTAAGNAGCTTTTCTTCAGGACTAGGNTCAGTCTCTCCTTTAGGNGTAACNTTCCCTACCAAAATATCACCGGGATGCACNTCTGCTCCAACACGAACTATGCCAACTTCATCTAAATTTCTAGTTGCCTCTTCGCTAACATTTGGAATTTCATTTGTAAGCTCTTCCTCNCCTCTNTTAGTATCNCTAATTTCTACTTCAAACTCTTTTATATGAACTGAAGTNAAGATATCATTTTTCATTAGATTTTCATTNATTATAATAGCATCTTCAAAATTATACCCNCTCCAAGGCATGTAGGCAACCTTTAAATTACGTCCNAAAGATAATTCTCCATGCTTNGTAGAGTGNCCATCAGCTAANAAATCACCTTTAGCTATTTTTTGACCTATTTTAACTCTAGGAATCTGATTGACACATGTATTTTGATTTGTTCTTAAATACTTTTTNAATTTATAATGAACAATATTATGAGTATCGCTAATTTCAAGCTCTTTATTTTTNGANTCAGCNTCTAATACAANTATTTTNGAATCAACGTACTTAACTTTCCCTGAATGCTTAGAATATAGAGCNGANCTTGAATCTCTAGCCAAAGCNCCNTCCATCCCTGTNCCNACTATCGGTATATCTGGCCTTAAAAGAGGAACTGACTGNCTCATCATATTTGAACCCATCAAAGCCCTATTAGCATCATCATTTTCTAAAAATGGAATNAATGANGCTGAAATACTAACAATTTGATTNGAAGAAACATCCATATANCTAATATCATTAGCNTCAACTATAGGAAANTCTTCNCCATGCCTTGCNCTAACCCTAGCATCTACAAATTTATTGTTTTTAACTTTTTCCGTAGCNTCNGATATNAATGCTCTATCNTCTTCATCNGGCGACAAATAAACAACNTCATCAGATATTNTTTTATTTTCAACTTTTCTATATGGAGATTCTATNAATCCTAAGCTATTAACTTTTGCATAAGTTGCCAAAGAATTAATTAGACCAATATTNGGACCCTCTGGAGTNTCAATAGGGCATAANCTCCCATAATGAGTATGATGAACATCCCTAACTTCAAATCCAGCCCTTTCCCTAGANANNCCNCCTGGNCCNAGAGAAGAAATNCTTCGTTTATGAGTTACTTCAGCAAGAGGNTTTGTTTGATCCATAAATTGCGATAACTGACTAGTTCCAAAAAAAGTATTTAGAACAGTAGTAATAATTCTAGANCTAACTAAATCTTGAGGNGTTAAACTTTCNGCCTCCCTNTGATTCATTCTATCTCTNATATTCCTTTGCATTCTACTTAATGCAATATTGAATTGATTNGCTAATTGTTCACCTACAGTTCTAACTCTTCTATTACCCAAATGATCTATNTCATCAGTNCCTTTTTCACCNTTTCTCATATCAATCAAATATTTAAAGACCTCAATAAAATCATCTTTTGTTAGAACNGAATCTTCAATTGAAGCTTTTAAGTCAAACTTCTTATTTATTCTATAGCGNCCAACTGCNCCTANATCATATTTTTTATTTGAAAAGAACATTTTTTCAATAAATTTTGATGCAACATCTAGATTAGGAGCCTCCCCTGTTCGTAGATGTGAATATAATAAATATAATGCTTCCTCTCTTGACTTAGTAGGATCTTTATCGAAAGTATTTTTCATTATCTGAGTTTTAAGAGATTCCTCATCTGTAAGTAACTCTAAAGATTTAATACCATTCTTTAAACAAATATCAATTTTTGAATCAGTTAATTTCACATCTTCTTCAATCAAAACTTCACCCGTATTCGGATCAACTATTTCTCCAACTGTCCTCTTTCCAATAATTTCTTTTTTATCACTTTTAAGATTATATTCACTTAGCAATCCAAAAGAAGAGTAGATATCCAAATTAGTAGAAAATCCAATAGCCCTCAATAGAAGACTTGCCGGAAACTTTCTTCTCCTATCAATAATAGCATATATACAATCATATATATCAGTAGTAAAATCAACCCAAGAACCTCTAAAAGGTATAATTCTAGCTTGATAAATTTTAGTTCCATTTGGGTGCGTGCTTTGATCAAAAAATACTCCAGGAGATCTCTGAAGCTGACTCACAATAACTCTTTCTGCTCCATTTATAATAAAGGTGCCACTTTCAGTCATATAGGGAATATTACCAAAAAATACATCCTGCTCTATACTTTGCACATATTTAGACTTATCATTTTCATCTGTTATATGCAATACAAATTTAATCTTCAATGGAAGCGAGTAAGTTATTCTTCTCTCTAAACATTCCTTAACAT
The DNA here is from genome assembly GCA_002703645.1 of Fidelibacterota bacterium. Taxonomy (GTDB): domain Bacteria; phylum Fidelibacterota; class Marinisomatia; order SCGC-AAA003-L08; family D37C17; genus TMED161. The sequence goes on from NZUX01000053.1 coordinate 10,417, forward strand.
CGTACTTAGGTAAACCTAAATAATAATATTTATATTCAAGTATATAGTTTTTATGATTATCTTCTATAGGGAACATATTATTAAAAACTTGTTCCAAACCTTGATTTTTTCTTTTTTCAGGTAGGGTATCTTCCTGTAAAAACTCAGTCATAGAACTAACTTGAATGTCTAATAAATCAGGAAAATTGATGCTTGGATCAATACTACCAAAAGAAAATCTACCATTCGACGAACTAGATGTCTTAGCCAATAGAGCTACCTCCTAATATTGGAAATGTTATAAAAATTAAATAAATATAGTAATACTACTTAAGAGCAACTGTTGCGCCAGCTTCTTCAAGTTTAGCTTTTGCTTCATTAGCCTCATCTGCTGGAACAGACTCTTTAATTATAGATGGCGCACCATCTGCAAGATCTTTTGCTTCTTTAAGTCCTAAAGCAGTAATCTCTCTTATTACTTTAATAACATTTATTTTTTTATCTCCAACACTAGAAAGTTCTATATTAAAATCAGACTTTTCCTCAGCACCGCCAGCATCACCACCAGCAGCTGGTCCAGCCGCTACTGCTACTGGAGCTGCTGCTGAAACTCCAAATTTTTCTTCAATATCAGAAATCAACTCTGAAACTTCTAACATACTCGCAGATTCTAAATAATCTAAAACATCTTCTTTTTTTACTTTTGCCATTTTATTATACTCCCTATAATTTCAAATTAGTTTTTTTGTTCTTTTAAGCTACCAAGGACCCCAGCCAGCTTTGTCATTGTTGCATTAAGCACACCTGCAAATTGGGTCATTGGTTGATTTAACATTGATGCAAATTTACCTATCAACTCATCTCTTGTAGGTAGGCTTGCTAATTCTTTATACTTTTCTGGTCCATATAAACTACCATCTGCAAACAGCCCTACCACTTCCATTATATCTTCATTGTTTTTATTGAAATTCTTAATCACCCTAGCAGGAGCAATAGAATCATCTACAGTCGTAATTGTTCCTATTTGACCCTCTAGCATTTTATCAAAGATATCTTCATATCCAGCATTTTTTACAGCAATTTTAGTTAAAGTGTTTTTAGTAATTGTGTATTGAATATTATTTTCTCTACAAAGTTTCCTAAACTCAGTTGCTTGCTCAACATTCATTCCGGTATATCTCGTAAAATATATACCAGACGCTTCTTTAAATTTCTGAGTTGATTCTTCCACTATATTAATTTTTTCTTGATTTGGCATAATTACCTATTTCCTAAATTTATGATATTTTATCATGATTTATTCTTATACCAGGACCCATAGTAGAAGATAAAGTAACTTTCTTCATATAAATCCCTTTTACAGCTGCTGGCTTAGCTTTTTTAATAGCATTAATAAAAACAGAAACATTTTCAACTATCTGCTGATTATCAAACGACATCTTTGCAACTCCAACATGAACAATTCCATTTTTTTCAACCTTATACTCTATCTTTCCAGCCTTAATTTCTTTTACAGCTTTTACAACATCAGTTGTAACCGTTCCAGTTTTTGGGTTTGGCATAAGACCCCTAGGACCTAACACCCTACCAAGCTTTCCTAACTCAGGCATCATTTCTGGTGTTGCAATAATTGAATCTACATCAGTCCATCCAGACTTTATCTTTTCTAAATATTCATCAGATCCTGCGAAATCTGCCCCTGCGCTTAATGCAGAATCCACTAAATCTCCTTTTGCAAGAACCAATATAGAAACTTCTTTACCTGTTCCATTTGGCATTGAAATTGTTCCTCTTACAAGTTGATCAGCATGCCTAGGATCCACCCCTAAATTTACACTAATATCAATCGTTTCATCAAATTTCGGCGCAGCAGACTCCTTAAGAATAGCAACTGCATCATCTAAGCTATAATCTAAATCTTTATTGACTTTATTTAAATTCCCACTATGTCTTTTACCGCTTGCCATAACTTCCTTTATCCTTTTATGGTTAAACCCATACTTTTAGCCGTTCCTTCTATCATACTAATAGCAGAATCTATATCTGCAGCATTCAAGTCTTCCCATTTAGTCTCTGCAATTTTTTTCATCTGATCTCTGCTTACCTCACCAACTTTCTCCCTATTAGGTTCACCAGAGCCTTTTTTAAGACCCGCTGCTTCTAATAACAATGATGAAGCAGGAGGTGTTTTGGTGATAAATGTAAACGACCTATCTGCATACACAGTTATCACTACGGGAATAATTTTTCCTTGCATCTCTTGAGTTTTAGCATTGAATGCTTTACAAAATTCCATAATATTTACACCATGCTGCCCAAGAGCTGGACCTACAGGAGGAGCAGGGTTTGCTGACCCTCCAGGTATTTGCATCTTTATAAACCCTTCAATTTTTTTTGCCATAATTACTTATACATCTCCACTTGAAAAAAGTCAAGTTCTACAGGAGTCGGCCTCCCAAATATCGAAACAATAACTTTCACTTTTTGCTTATCCTCATTAATCTCTTCGACTACACCATTAAAATCAACGAATGGACCCGATATTATTTTTACAGAATCACCTTTCAAGAAAGAAACTTCAACTATTTCTCTACCATCTTTTCTTTCAATCTCTCCAAATATCCTCTTAATTTCATCATCCCTTAGCGGAATTGGTGGCTCGCCTTTTGGCCCAACAAAGCTAAGTACGCCTTGAGTGTTCTCAATCAAATATTGAGTCTGTTTATTTAAGTCCATATTGATAAGTATATATCCAGGAAAAAATAATTTTTCCTTAATTTTTTTCTTATTATTTTTTAATTCGATAACTTTTTCATAAGGAACAAATATCTCATCAATCATACTTTCCATACTATTTTCTTCAGCTTCGAATAATATATTTTCTTTGGTAGCCTTTTCCTTTCCAGAGATCACTCTTAATGAATACCACTTCACGTTTTAACCCCTACCTAGCAATCTAGAAATAAACTCTGCTATACCAAAATCAACTACGAACAAAAATAAGGCTACAATAATAGCAAAAACCCATACCACCATTGTTGATCCTAACATTTCATTCTTAGAAAGCCATGTTACCTTTCTAAGCTCAATTTTAACATCATTAAAATATGTCTTTAAAAATTTCATAATATTACCTGCAGGTGAGGAAGGACTCGAACCCTCAACTTCCGGCTTTGGAGGCCGGCGCTCTACCAGTTGAACTACTCACCTCTATTTTGATTCCTTGAAAATAACATGCTTCCTAATTATTGGATCATATTTTTTATATTCCAACTTATCTGGATGCAATCTCTTATTTTTAGTTACAGAATATCTATACCCTGTCCCTGCCGTACTTTCAAGTATAACAATATCTCTTTTACTATTACCTGCCATAATTACTCTACAATCTCCGTAACAACACCTGCACCAACTGTATGACCACCTTCTCTAATCGCAAATCTCAACTCTTTCTCCATTGCAATCGGTGTAATCAATTCAATATCTAGATTTACATTATCACCAGGCATCACCATTTCAGTACCCGCTGCTAAAGTTACAGAGCCTGTTACATCTGTTGTTCTAAAATAAAACTGTGGTCTATAATTATTGAAGAATGGAGTATGTCTTCCACCCTCTTCTTTCTTCAATACGTAAACTTCAGCCTTAAACTTAGTATGAGGAGTAATAGAACCTGGCTTAGCAATTACCATTCCACGTGCAATATCCTCTTTATCAATACCTCTAAGTAAAAGCCCCGCATTATCACCAGCTTCACCTTGATCTAATAATTTTCTAAACATCTCTACACCTGTACAAACAGTCTTCTTATCAGAACCCATTCCAACTATATCCATTTCTTCACCAACTTTAATAATACCAGACTCTATTCTACCAGTTGCAACAGTACCTCTACCTGTAATTGAAAAAACATCCTCAACAGGCATTAAGAAATCTTTATCAACAGCTCTTTCAGGGGTAGGAACAAATGAATCAACAGAGTCCATCAATTCAAATATCTTATCTGCATCTGCGCCAGTACCATCTGAATTAAGTGCATTTAAAGCAGAACCTTGAATGATAGGAGTGTCATCACCAGGAAATCCATATTCAGATAAAAGCTCTCTTAATTCCATTTCAACTAACTCTAATAATTCAGGATCATCTACTTGATCACACTTATTCATAAAAACTACAATAGAAGGAACATTAACTTGCTTAGCTAATAATAAATGTTCTCTTGTTTGTTGCATAGGACCATCTGTAGCGGCAACTACTAAAATTGCACCATCCATCTGTGCAGCGCCAGTAATCATATTTTTAATATAGTCTGCGTGACCAGGACAATCAACGTGCGCGTAATGCCTGCCATCCGTTTCATATTCAACATGAGAAGTGTTGATAGTAATACCTCTCTCTTTTTCTTCAGGGGCATTATCAATCTGATCAAAATCTTGCTTTGCAGCCAATCCTTTTTCAGATAAACACTTTGTAATCGCAGCGGTTAATGTTGTT
>NZUX01000001.1 GCA_002703645.1 Fidelibacterota bacterium
AACTGAGTTAATAGAACCTACGCTATATCAAGAATTAGCATCAGATATTAACGAGGATGATGATATTAATATCCAAGATATAATCTTAATGGTAGGCTTGATACTTAACTAATTATTAATATTTATAAGACTATGGGTTAAGTATTATATCTACAAGAGTAACAGCATCAAGGACATTTAAAAGACCGTCAAAATTCATATCTGAAATCTCATTTCCCTCTCCATCTGGATTTAAGATGTAGTTAAGTAGAATAACAACATCTAAAACATCTTAAGGGTGATATGTGAAATTTAATATTGGGATAGGTAGGCCTTCGTCTAATAATTCCAAAGAGATAGCAGCTCCAATATCAACAGAGAAATTTCTTCCAATAAATCTAGTAGATATTAATAGTGGTGAGTACTGAATTTCTACATCTGGAAACTTCCAAAATTCAAAAACCAATGCAGTTCGATCAGATAAACGTTCATTACCAGCAAAAACGATAAGTGGATTTTCCATAAATTCAACATCTCGTTCATCTCTGAAATAACCCCAGCCTAGGCATATAGAATAATGACGGAACAAATCACCTATTGTGGCATTTGCAAATGTAATTACAGTAGCAAAGCTTGATATTCCAGAAAAGGGCATAGTCATATAAAGTGCGCCAGTTGAAAATTGGATATTATTTTTTTTAGGAAAAGAGTATTTAGCAGATAGAATAGCTGGTACATTTTCAAGAGGTATTGGGAATATAAGTGCGCCAGCTTGTATTGAAATATTTTCTTTAAAGCCACGATTGTATGATGTGAAGAAAACTTCAAAATTTCTAATATATGAATTACCGTCACCTATTGGATATGCAGAAGGTGCAAATAAATACATACTTTTATTTGGATCTGGTCGGTATAATCCGTCTTCATGACTTGAGAGTTCAATATAATTAACTTCTTTGATACTTGATTTTGGAATATCAATATTTATTCCGCTATTAGTAACTATTCTATATAAGTTTTCATCTTCTTCAATAAGTGTACCAACAAATATATTACCATCTAATGTCGTTATTTCTATAGATTGAATGGTATTTGTATCAGATAGAATTATATTAAATAGTAGCATGAAACTAAAAAATATTTTCATTTATTACCTTACTTTATTAAATGCTTTCAAAAGCTTGATTTAATAAATCATCAACTTTATCTGCAAGTTTAAAAATTTTATTATTATCGCTTGATAAATTGAATACCGATGAAGCTTATGATACTAAATACAATACACATATAAAAACCAAAAAGTAATTCTATCTTATAAAAATATATTGCAAATAGAATCATAGCTATCCCATCAATAAATAGCCATTTTTGTTTTGTATTAAATCTATTGAATCTTGCGATAACCTTATCTGGATTATTATAGAATAATATTTTTTTAAACATATTCATTGAAAAATTATTGTTGAGTTAATTTAATAAGCTTATTGATAAATCTATAATACTTATATAACTTTGATATATTATGAAATTAATTAGCTATATATCTTTAATAATAATAATGACAATGAGCCATTTATTCGCTAATTCATTTGGATATCTGAGATTGGTTGAAATGAGCTTTTGTATGGATGATTGTTCTCAGTATATGATTGAAGATGAGGACGGAAATTTTATCACGTTTTTAGCAAATCCCAATGATATTAATTTATCGCACTATATAGATAGATATGTTGAAGTTGTAGATGGTGGTGAGTATCAATGCATTGAGTGTAGTGCAGCGATTATTCAAAGTATCAATCTATCAAATGATTGTCTTTATCCTGTCGCTTGTTTCTCAGAACCATGCTTTGTCGCCCCTCCTTGTCAAATAAATACACCAGTAGATTGTACTGATAATTATTGCGGTGGTTGTTATGCTGATTTTTATGATTTAGAAGGGAATTTAGTTGATTGCTATGATATTTCTATCGAAGAATGTTCCGATTTATATGGGGTCTCATTTGGTATGTGTGATATGTGGATGGGGTTTGCATTGATTAATGGAGAATGCCAAGGTGTCTCTGGATGTGGATGGCAAGTAGATGGTGTAGATTACTCGGATGCATTTTTTGATTCTATTCTGGAATGTCAATCTGAATGTATTGAAGATGAGTTAACATGTGATGAAATAGAATCTCAATATAGTATGCTACATTTAGAAGAATATGCTTCATGTATTGAAGATAGTGATTGTAATGCTATTTGGGGTGATTGTAGTGTTGGTCTAGGAGATTGCCATTATTCAGTTAATAATATATTTGATTATAATCAATCGAGTAATCTTTTAGAAAACTGGATTGGAAATGATTGCACAGATGGGGTTTGCGATTGCCTACCATTGCCCAATGCGATTTGTGTAGATAATCAATGTGATTTAACATATTGCGATACCCCAAATCCAGCAGGGTGCTTTAGTAATGGGTGTAGTGATGGATATGAGTGTATAGATTTTGGAAATACCAATTATGAAGGCTTTTGTGTTTCTAGTAGCTGCTCATGTAGTGAAGAGTATTTATATGAATCATACTGGATTTGTGATGAGGATTGCAATGGAGGGACTTGTGTTCCTGAAGAACCTCAGTCTGGAGATCTTTGTGTTTTTGATTATAATTTACCAGGTCTTCATTGGCCAGGGTTTATTGATTGCAATGGAGAGTGTTTGCAATATGATTACAATGAGTGGCTCGGAGATGGTTGGTGCGATGATGGATGGAGCTATTCATTTAACTGTGAGGCACTAAATTTTGATGATGGTGACTGTATCAATAATTGCAATTTAGGAGATGTTAACGATGATGGAACAATTAACATTATTGATATTGTTTTAATTGTTGGATGCATTCTAGATGAAAATAATAATTGCCAATGTTCTGATATTAATAGTGATGGAACAATTGATGTTATGGATATAATTATCATTTTAGACGTCATCATTAATTCATAAAAAACCACTGTTTTTGTCATTTATTCTACTTGGTGATAAAATAATATTTCTTTAATTTTATCATATGCACCAACTAAAAAATATAATTTGATAAATAGCTCCGTTCAGGAGCTATTTTTTTATATAAATGATTAATAAAATTTGTAAAATAGTTTTTCAAAATGGGACCATCCTTAAAGGTACGTCACTTGGCTATATAGGTACGACTGGTGGCGAAGTTTGTTTTAATACTAGCATGACAGGCTATCAAGAAATTTTAACTGATCCATCCTACAGTGGCCAGATGATAACAATGACATATCCTCATATTGGTAATTATGGTATAAACGATGAAGATGTTGAAAGTAATAAGATTCAATGTTCAGGATTTATTGTTAAAGAGGCAGCTGAATTTCCTTCCAATTTTAGATCAAAAATTTCGCTCGATGAATACCTGGAAAAAAATAAAATTATTGGAATTCAAGGCATTGATACACGAATGATTACCCGAATGATACGAGATGAAGGAGCAATGAATGCTGTTATTTCATCTAGTGAGCTTTCAGATGAAGAATTATTTAAAACATTAAAAAGCTTACCAAATATGAATGGACTCGATTTAGCTAAAAAAGTAACATGTGAAAAGCCATATTATTATAAAGATTTGGAAAGCCCTAAATACAAAATTGCAGCATTAGATTTTGGTATTAAAGAAAATATTCTCAGAATAATATCAGATTTTAATTGTGAGATTAAAGTATTTCCAGCCACGACAGCAGCATCAGAGATTATGGATTATCATCCAGATGGCATTTTTTTATCCAATGGCCCCGGTGATCCTGCGGCATGTACCTATGCAATAAAAACAGTAAAAGAGCTATTGGGCTATAAACCTATTTTTGGAATATGTCTTGGCCATCAGATTCTTGGTCTTTCACTTGGAGCAGACACTTTTAAAATGAAATTTGGGCATAGGGGCGCAAATCATCCAGTTAAAAATTTAGAAAACAATGTGATTGAAATAACCAGTCAAAATCACGGTTTTTCTATTGACCATGAGAATCTTCCAGAGAATGTTGAAGTTACTCATATTAATTTAAATGATAACACCATTGAGGGGATTAGATGCAAAGAGTTTAATGCATATTCCGTACAACATCATCCAGAAGCTAGCCCTGGACCTCATGATTCTCGTTATTTATTTAATAATTTTATCAAACTCATTGAGAGCAAGGTATATGCCTAAAAGAACTGACATACAGTCAATTTTAATTATTGGAGCGGGTCCAATTATTATAGGTCAAGCCTGTGAATTTGATTATTCTGGAACTCAGGCATGTACAGCATTGAAAGAAGAAGGCTATAGGATTATTCTTGTTAATTCTAATCCTGCTACAATTATGACTGATAAAGAGCTAGCAGATGCAACCTATCTTGAGCCTATTAATTCTCAATCACTAGAAGAGATTATAAAGAAAGAAAAACCAGATGCAATTCTACCTACCGTTGGTGGACAGACAGGTCTTGATGCAGCAATGAAACTTTTTCATGATGGTATCCTTGAAAAATATGATGTTGAGCTTATTGGCGCCAATGTAGATGCTATTGAAAGTGCTGAAAATAGAGAAAAATTTAAGGAAAAGATGGATGCGGCTGGTGTTCCTACTGCAAAAGGAGGTTTTGTTAATACTCTTGAGGAAGCACAGTCCATAATTAGTGATATCGGATTTCCAGTAATTATTAGACCATCATTCACTCTTGGTGGAACAGGTGGATCAATTGCATATAATACAGAGGAATATGCAGAATTAGTACAAAATGGACTGAGCTCAAGCCCTATCAATGAAGTGCTAATTGAAGAATCACTTATTGGCTGGAAAGAATTTGAAATGGAAGTGGTTCGAGATAGTGCGGATAATGCAGTAATTGTGTGCTCTATTGAAAATGTGGATCCTATGGGAGTTCATACAGGCGATTCTATAACTGTTGCACCTATTCAAACATTGACTGATAAAGAATATCAAGAAATGAGGAACCAATCTATTTTATGTCTTAGAGAAATAGGTGTTGATACAGGTGGTTCTAATGTTCAATTTGCAATTAATCCAAAAGATGGACGAATGATTATCATTGAGATGAATCCAAGGGTAAGCAGATCTTCTGCATTAGCATCAAAAGCAACAGGATTCCCCATTGCTAAAGTTGCAGCTAAATTAGCTGTTGGCTATCGATTAGATGAAATAAAAAATGAGATAACAGGCGAAACGATGGTAGCATTTGAACCAACGATTGACTATGTGGTAACTAAAATACCACGATTTGATTTTGAAAAATTTCCTTCATCTGATGGGATACTGGGTGTACAAATGCAATCTGTTGGAGAGGTAATGGCAATTGGTAGGACATTTAGAGAGTCTCTTCAAAAGGCCTTCAGGTCATTAGAGGTTGGATTAAGCGGATTACACCCTAAAAAAAGTGATTACAGAGATTTAGATATTTCAAAAATAAGATTCCCAACCGCCTTTCGATTGTTAAAGGTTAAGCAGGCATTTGATCATGGAAATTCTATTGATTTAATTTATGAGCAAACAGGAATAGACCCATGGTTTTTACACCATATACAAAAAATATCAGAGCTTCATAGTGTTTTTGATATAAGTGATGTTGATATGTTACGTAAAATGAAAACTGAAGGATTTTCAGATCATCAAATAAGTACACTGACAGATATTAACGAAGAACGTATTCGAGAAATAAGAAAAAGGAATAAAATTCTTCCAACCTACAAGACTGTTGATACTTGTGCAGCAGAATTTATTGCTGAAACTCCATACTGCTACTCAACCTACGAAACAGAAAATGAAATCACACCACTTGAGGGTAAGAAAATTATGATTTTAGGTGGTGGTCCCAATAGAATTGGACAGGGCATTGAATTTGACTACTGCTGCGTTCAAGCTGTTTTAGGGTTAAAAGAAATTGGGTATAAAACAATTATGGTGAACTGTAACCCTGAAACTGTATCCACAGACTTTGATATTTCAGATCGACTTTATTTTGAGCCACTTACTTTTGAAGATGTTATGAATATTATTGATATTGAGAAGCCCGATGGAGTGCTTGTGCAATTTGGAGGGCAGACCCCCCTTAATATTGCACAGAGACTAAAGTCTGAAGGTGTGAAAATTATTGGCACTGATCCTGATGCTATTGACCTTGCTGAAAACAGAAGAAAGTTTGGTAAAATTTTAACAGAGTTAAATATTGAGGCTCCTGAGTTTGGAACCGCGCATTCAATTGATGAAGCCTTGGAAATTGCAAATAGTATAACATATCCAGTGTTAGTTAGACCTTCTTATGTTTTAGGTGGACGAGGAATGCAGATAGTATATGATGATGATGGCTTAACTAAATTTGTAAAGCAGGCAACTGAAGTTTCTGGTGAGCATCCAATTTTAATTGATAGATTTTTAGAAGACGCATATGAATTTGATGTAGATGCGGTATGTGATGGTGAGAGTGTATTAATTGGTGGTATTATGCAGCATATTGAGGAGGCGGGTGTACATTCAGGTGATTCCTCATGCGTTATTCCCGCATACTCTCTATCAGAAGAGCATAGAAATATCATTAAAGATTATACTGAAAGATTAGCAATTAGATTAAATATCAAAGGTTTACTCAATATCCAATTTGCAATTAAGGATAATACAATATTCACATTAGAAGTGAATCCACGAGCAAGTAGAACTATTCCATTTGTAAGTAAGGTAACAAATGTACCACTGGCAAGATACGCTGCCCAGGTGTCATCTGGGAAGAAAATTTCAGAATTAGAGTTAAATCAATCTCAAAAAGATTTAATAGCTGTTAAAAAACCTGTATTCCCATTTAATAAATTTCCTCAGCAAAATATTTTTCTATCACCTGAGATGAAATCAACCGGTGAGGCTATAGGATTTGATCGCAATCTTGGATCTGCATTTGCAAAGGCAGAGTTTAGTGCAGGATCAGATTTACCTACTAAGGGAACGGTATTTATATCTGTTAATGAAAATGATAAAATAAAATCAATTGGAGTTGCGCGAGATTTTGAAGATCTTGGATTTAAAATTATTGCTACTGAAGGAACATCAAAGCTATTAAATGATAATGGTGTTTTTTCAAAAAGTATTTTTAAGGTTGGAGAGGGAAGACCCAATATTGTGGATGCAGTTAAAAGCAATGAAATTGATATTATTATCAATACACCTTTTGGAGGTGCAGCTAGAGAGGATGAATATGAAATTGGTCGATGTGCTATTCGTCATAAAGTTCCAGTGTTTACAACCATATCAGGCGCGAAGGCCGCAGTAAGAGCTATTAGGACTATAGAGATTGGAAACTTTAACTATAGGAGTCTACAGGAGATTTTTGATTAAGTGAAGATTGGCCTACAGATTACAAAGAACGAAAAAAAATATGATAGATTACTTTCTCTTATAAAAAATGATTTTAGTCAGGATGTTGATTTTATACATATCCCTGATGAGGACTCATTAAAATCAAATTTCAAACATTTAGATGCGCTTGTATGCTATGGGATTAAAAAAGAAAATTTTGATTATAGTTCAGATAAACTAAAGTGGATTCATATTGGCGCATCTGGTGTTGATGGTAATCTTTTTCCTGAGTTAATTAAAAGTAAAGTGATGATAACCAATGCAAAGGGTATAAATGCAAAGCCTGTAGCTGAATTTATAATGTCTCAAGTTTTATATTTTTCAAAGCAGCTGTATTCATGTGAGGCATTCAAGCAAAATAGAGTATGGAATCAGTGGGAGCTTGCAAAAAAAACTAAGCAACTTTCAGATTTAACTTTAGGAATTATAGGCTACGGTGAAATTGGAAAAGAGCTTTCAAAACTTGCGAAACCATTTGGGATGAAAGTGATGGCTACTCGTAGACTTCAAAAAAAAATTGAAAGTAAAAAGTTTGTTGACCAGCTTGTCCCACTTGATAATATGGATATGATTATTGAGCAAAGTGACTTTTTATCAATTGCTTGTCCATTAACTCATTTAACTAAAGATTTAATTAGCGCGAAGGCATTTACATCAATGAAAGAAACTTCAGTTATCATTAATACCTCTAGAGGAGGTATCATTGATGAGAGCGCACTTATCAATGCACTAAAAAATAAAGATATAGCAGGGGCTGCATTAGATGTTTTTGCTACTGAGCCACTAGATTCAAAAAGTAAGTTGTTTGATCTTGACAATGTATTAATATCTCCGCACATATCCGGAAATTTTTCAAGCTATCAAGATAGAATGATTATACAATTTGGTGATTTTTTAAATAAATTTTTAGATAATAAGACAATTAAAAATAGAGTCTGTAAAAAAAGGTTATACTAATGATGAGAGAGCTTTATCCAGCAATAACACCATACAATTCATTTAAACTTAAAGTATCAGATATTCATGAAATATTTGTAGAAGAATCGGGCAATCCTGATGGTAAGCCAGTCATATTTCTCCATGGCGGACCTGGAGGAGGAATAGAAACTGTTTATAGGCAGTATTTCAATCCAGAGAAATGGCGTATTATTATTTTTGATCAGCGCGGATGTGGACAAAGTACCCCCCATGCTGAACTTACTGATAATACAACCTGGGATTTAGTAGATGATATTGAAAAAATTAGAGAAAAATTAAATATAGAAAGCTGGACCGTATTTGGTGGTAGTTGGGGATCAACATTATCATTATCTTATTCTATAACTCATCCAAGCAGATGTG
>NZUX01000002.1 GCA_002703645.1 Fidelibacterota bacterium
AAAATTTTTGCTCCTCTTTCGACAACTAATGCAGGTGCCAATCCAAATCCATCATCTTCATTAGCATAGATTGTTGTGCCAGGCTCAATAGTTAGTGTTACACCTGATTTTACAAATGTTTGTCCAGTTAATAAATGATAATCATTAGCTGACCATGTCTCATCAGATTCAATATCACCACTATGCTCAATTGAAAACCCTAAGCTACATATTGTTAAAAACATAATTACTTTTTTCATTTTCTTCTCTTCCTTTTTATTGTTATTTAATATTATATGAAAAACCTATACTATAGGAATAACCTGGTTGATAAGTCTTTGTATAATATCTTTTGTTGTTATCATCCTCTAATCCAAATCTTACTTTTGAATTCAATAAGTTTTTCATCTTGAATGAAATTTTAAAATTTCTAAATTCTTTCCCTCCGGTAATATTTAGTAAATCAAATGGATATTCATATTCATCACCTAATGCCCCATTGCCAACAGCACTAATTCTTTTAGAAAATGTGTTATATGATATAGAAATACTATAGCCATTAATGAATTGGCCATCTAATGATAGGTTATATAAATATTTTGAATGTCCTTCTAGTCCTCTTTTAGTTTCTGATGCAGAATTAGCATATGTAGTTCCGTTAAATAATGTCACTATTGGGTCAACTTCAACTAAAGATTCTGAAATGGTCATATTCCCAAATAAGCTTATTTTTCCTATATGATATGGAATAAATGGCAAATTTTTTCTTAATTCTAATTCTATACCTTCAGTATTAGCGCTTCTTGCATTTTGAAAAGTTTTGTATAATAAGTCTGGCGTCTCTAATAATGCTGTTTCAATCGGATTTTTAAATACCTTACTAAAATAGCCAATAGAAAATATTTCAAGCTTTGATAAATACCATTCAAACCTTAAATCATAATTCTTAATTGTAGCTAGCTGTAAATATGGGAAGCCAATAGCAACAGCTGAGCCATAAAACTCTTGATATGCAATTGGAGCCAATTCTCTAAATTGGGGTCTATTTAATGTTTCTGAATATGCTATTTGTATCTTTTTATTATCTTGATGACTAAGTGACAAATTTAAAGCAGGAAGTAAATTAGAATATTCTGATTTTATTGCTGCACTAGAGGAGTCAATCGCAATAGTTGCATCAACACCTGTAACTGAATTATATGGAGCTAAGTCCAATATATATTTTTCATCTCTTATTCCAGCTAATAATTCTAATTTAAATAATGAATTGTCAATTAGTAGAGAGTTAAACATTACAAAAGATGCTGTAATATTTTCAGATGCTTCATATGCTCCATATGGATTATTTGCAGTCTCATCTTCAAGAATTAATCCATGTCTGAATTCATCATTTAATTCATCATAAGAACAGTAATACTCATCATCAAACAATAGCCCTATACTATTTAAATCAGGCATTAGATTTGGATTATAAAAATCTGAGTGCCAACTAGTACCAGATTTTGTAATCGAAAGTGATCTCTTAGAAAATGTTCTATCTTTAAGCTGGTTTCTAAAGCCTAATTTTGATTGAATAGTAATGCCTAGAATATTAAAATTGGATAACCAATTGACATCTAAATTTTGATTATTATCAACTCCATCTGCAAATGATCTGTAACCTATTTTTCCACCTTGATTATCAATTATATATCCAATAAATGATGTACTATCTTCCTCATCATATACCATCTCATAATTATGGGAACGGGTATCGGGTTCAAACATAATAGATCTACCTGAAGAAAAACTCCAATCAAATTGACTATTAATGAATTTTGGCATTATATGGCTGCCAGATATATTGTGATTTTCTAAAGTCTTTTCAGTCTGCTCTTGTCTAATAAATAATCCTGGTTGAATATTGGGAGTATATCCATGTGCCTGATTAACCTTTTCTAATGAAATATGGGAGTATAAATATTTATAAGAAATCTTATGATTAAAGAAATTAATACCTGAACTAAAATTAAAACCTAAATTTGTATTATAGGATGATTCTAAATTATCCATTTCTATATCTGAATTATAATTTTCTTCGGATACTGAATATGTATTACGAGATACTGACCTATTATGGTAATTATTTGAAAATGATAAGTTGGAGAATAATCCCCAGTCGATATCCTTGGCAATATTAAATTTATTGCCATAATCAATGGCTATTGAAATAGGTTTATATGGCTCACCAGATTGTTTTTTAAAGTTATTATTTAATTCTATGCCATAACTACCTAGTTGACCCACCCATTGTTTAGCTGATAAACCTTCAGGTCTATATACTGTTGCTTTTGATAAAACTTCATTACTTGGAATAGATTGAGGCAATGCTCTAGCGCCAACATTATAGCCAAAATAATCCATATTAGAATCATAGCTTAGTAAATAATCAGCATCACTTTGATTCATTTTTTCTCCTGAAGAAAACTTAAAATTAAATACACGCTTATCTGGATATGCTTTTGTTTTAATATCAACATTTCCACCTGCAAACATTCCAGGCATATCAGGAGTGTACGTTTTATAGGCTGAAATTGATTGAATAAGCGACGAAGGAATAATATCTAAAGGAATAATTTTTTTATCTGCTTCAGGCGATGGTACGGGTGAGCTATTTAAAACTGTATTACTATATCTTGATGACAATCCTCTAATAATAGCAAATTTCCCATCTTCAATTGATACTCCAGCAATTCTTTTTGCTGCATCAGCAACATTTGAATCACCAGCCTTAGATATATCTTCACTTGTAATGCCATCAATAATAGTCGTAGATTTTTTTTTATTATTTATAAGATCACCACTTCCACTTTGATCTAATTTTGATACTACCTGAATCGATTCTACTTCAAGTGCTTGAGATTTTAATGATTTATCATATGTAATGGAAGACTCTGAATTAATTTGAATGGAATCTGATGTAAACTCTTCAAATCCTATATACATAAATTTTATTTGATATAATCCAATTGGAATATTATCAATACTATAAAAACCATCTATATCTGTACTAGCACCAATGTTTGTATTTACAAGCATTACGGTTGCACCAATTAATGGTTCATTTGTTTCAAAATCAGTCACTTTTCCCTTTATATTTGTACAATAAGAAATCCCAAAAATTATTATATATAAATAGCTAACATATCGATTCATTACTACACTCCTTTATTTATCAGGTTTTAAAATAAATAATTTCATAAGCAACTAATTTTAATTATGTAATATTTGATTAGAGTGTGGTGTCTAATAGAATATGAATAGTTTTATATTTGATTTAGATTAGCTTATTCTAAGATAGCTAGATAGCTAATTGGTCTGGGATATTATTTAGGAATGATAATACTGAATGTGCTGCCCTTGTCAACTTTACTATTTACAGTAATGCTCCCATTATGGAAATTTACTATATGCTTAACTATTGAAAGTCCAAGTCCAGTTCCACCTTGATCTCTACTTCTACTCTCATCAACTCTATAGAACCTTTCAAAGAGTCTTTCTTGATGTTTTTCTGAAATACCAATACCATAATCTTTAATAGAAATAATATCTTTGTCATTATTCTGATTAACAGATATGATTATTTCAGATTCATTATCGCTATATTTAACAGCATTGCTAATTAAATTACTAAGCGCCTCTTGCATTAATCGAGAATTTTGTAATATAGATATTTGTTTATCGCAATTAACTTTAACACTAATACTTTTGTCTTGGATGAGTATATCGCAATCCTGTACAGCCTGATCAATAACAGGTAATAATTTTTGATTTTTCAAGTTAAGCTTTTCTTTACCACTCTGCTCTTCAATTCTTGATAAATTCAATAAATCATCTATTATACAGTTTAATCTATCCGAATGAGATTCAATAATTTGTAAAAACTTTTTTTGATCTTGATTATTATTATCTATATTTTTTAATGTTTCTACAAAACCTTTGATTGCTGTAATTGGAGTTTTGAGTTCATGAGATACATTTGATACAAACTGCTTTCTAATATTTTCTAAATTTCTTAATTGAGTAATATCGTTTAAAACAATGACAGCGCCTATATTAATACTATTAGAATCTCGTAATACAGTACCAATCGCATTTAAATACAAATCCCTATTAGGTAAATGTATAATTGAATCATGAAAGTTATTATTTATAATCTGTTCAAAAAATGTAGTTAAATTAGAATTCCTTATAAGCTCAAAAACAGATTTTCCAATAGAATCTAATTGATTTATCTCAAATAGTTTTGCTCCTGCTGGATTTAGCATAATAATTTTACCATCTAAATCAATTGCAATAACTGCCTCAACCATACTATACAATACAGCTAATTGTTCATTTTTTTCCTTAAGTAATTTCTCATATTCTAATTTTAGTGAACTAATCTTATCAGATAAAGTGAAAAAATCTTTTATGTAGATACGTTTTGTATGTGTTTTAAAGTCGATATTTTGATTTAATAAATGGATATTAGATTGAATATTACTAATTAAATAATATCTAATAATAAAAGATATGATTCCTAAAATACACCCTAACAATATAAGGTTTAGCAAAATATAATGAGGAAATAAGACAAAAAATAAAAAGCCTAATGAGGGAATAATTAATATTGATGATAATATGAAAAAAAGTAAATAGTTAGATATGCTCTTAATTTTTATCATAAATTAATTATCAATCATAAATCGATAACCAACTCCTCTAATAGTTTTAATAAATCGACTCGCTGAACCTAATTTTTTTCTAAGTCCAACAATTTGAAAATCTATTGATCTATCTGTCACCGCATAATCTTCACCATGGACATTGTCAATAATTTGATCTCGAGTATATACCCATTTATGGTGGCTAGATAATAAGCGAAGAATTTCAAATTCTGTGTATGTTAGTTCAATTCTTTCATTATTCACATATACTTCTCGTGCATTTATCTCTATTGATAATTCATCAAATAAAATTTTTGAATTTTCATTATCGGCGATATCTCTTCGTAGAACTGCATTTATTCTAGCACATAAAATAGAAATACTAAAGGGTTTTGTTATGTAATCATCTGCACCAGTTTCAAGTCCCTTAATAATATCAGCTTCTTCTCCTTTTGCAGTAATCATAATAATAGGTATATTTTTAGTCAATTCATCATTTTTTAAAATTCTACACACATCAATTCCACTGATTCCAGGAAGCATAAGATCTAATAAAATCAAATCATAATTTGATTCCCTGGCTTTATTTAATGCATCATCCCCACTCATTGACTGTATTGTAGAAAATCCATTTTTCGATAGATTATAATCTAATAATTCTAAAATATCAGATTCATCCTCAACTATTAATATTTTTTTATTTTTCATGCAACAACTTATATATTGTTTATTAGAATTTTGTTAGAAAATATTTTTTAAACATCACTATACTTATCTGTTAGTTCAATCAATTTACTTCTAATACCGTCTTCTGTCATAGAATGCCCAGAGTCTTGAATAATATGAAATCCTGATTCAGGAAACGCTTTATGTAATTCCCAAGCTGATAACATCGGACATACTACATCATACCTGCCTTGAACAATCTCGGTTGGTATGTGCTTAATTTTTTCAATATTCTCAATTAACCAATTATCCGTATCAAAAAAACCACCATTAGTAAAGTAGTGACACTCTATTCTCGCAAAAGCCTCCGCTACTTTAGAATTATCAAAAGAGTGGAGTGACTTTTTACTTTGAAATAATTTGCTTGTTGAAGCCTCCCAAATTGACCATGCTTTTGCTGCTTCAATTCTAACAGCGTCATCTGAAGATGTTAATCGCTTATAATAAGCTGCAACAAGATCGCCTCTCTCCTCTTCTGGAATTGGACTTAAATACCCTTCCCATGCATCTGGATAAATAAAGCTACATCCTTTTTGGTAAAACCAGTCTATTTCTTTTTTTCTTAATAAAAAGATTCCCCGAAGAATTAAAGCCTCACATCTGCTTGGATGAGTTATAGAATAAGATAATGATAATGTTGATCCCCAACTACCACCAAATACGGTCCAGCTTTCTATATTTAATTTTTCTCTAATTTTTTCAATATCATCTACTAAATCCCAGGTTGTATTATCAGTAAGTTCAGCATGGGGGGTACTTTGTCCACATCCGCGCTGATCAAAAATAATAATACGCCATTTCTCTGGATTGAAATACTGCCTATAAACAGTTTCTATTCCTCCTCCAGGTCCGCCATGGAGAAATATGACTGGCTTACCATCAGGATTGCCCGATTCTTCTACAAATATTTCATGAATATCTGATACTTTAAGTTTAAATGAATTGTATGGTGTTATTGCTGGATAAAGCTCTCTCATCATTAGTATAACCTTTTTTTACAGACTCTATTTTTAATTGTCTTATTATCTAAAAATTTATTTAAAAAATCACCAAATTGTATAATCATTCTATCTTGATAGCTTGAAAAATTTCCGGATATGTGCGGAGATATTAATATATTATCAAGATCAAACAACTTACTTTTTGAATCCAGTGGCTCAGTAGCAAAAACATCTAATGCAGCCCCTGCTATATCTTTATTTTTTAGTGCATTGATAAGTGCGCTCTCATCAATGATACCTCCTCTAGAGGTATTAATGATAACTGAAGTTTCTTTCATTGATGTAAATGCCTTCGCGCCAATTAAATCTTTAGTTAAATGAGTTAATGGACAAGCAATTGATAAAAAGTCACTTTGCTCAATAATCATATCCATATTATCAAGTGGGACAAGCTGGTCAACAAACTTTTTACTTTCAATTTTTTTTTGAAGTCTACGAGTAGCCATCACTTTCATCCCAAATGGTTTCGCAAGTTTTGAAAGCTCTTTTCCAATTTCACCGTAGCCTATAATTCCTAAAGTTAAATCTGAAAGTTGCTTAGTTTTTTTTGCAAGCTCCCACTGATTCCATACTCTATTTTGCTTGAATGCCTCACATGAATACAGCTGCTTTGAAAAATATAAAACTTGAGACATTATAAATTCAGCTACAGGCTTTGCATTTATACCCTTTGCATTGGTTATCATCACTTTACTTTTAATTAGCTCAGGAAAAAGATTACCATCAACACCAGATGCGCCAATATGAATCCACTTTAGTTTATCTGAACTATAATCAAAATTTTCTTTTTTAATCCCATAGCATACAAGCGCATCTAAATGTTTGAAATTTGATTTTAATGAGTCCTCATCAGGGATATGTATAAAATCAACATCCTGACTAAAATCATTTTTTATAAGAGAAAGTAATCTATCATATTTTTTTTCGTTCTTTGTAATCTGTAGGCCAATCTTCACTTAATCAAAAATCTCCTGTAGACTCCTATAGTTAAAGTTTCCAATCTCTATAGTCCTAATAGCTCTTACTGCGGCCTTCGCGCCTGATATGGTTGTAAACACTGGAACTTTATGACGAATAGCACATCGACCAATTTCATATTCATCCTCTCTAGCTGCACCTCCAAAAGGTGTATTGATAATAATATCAATTTCATTACTTTTAACTGCATCCACAATATTGGGTCTTCCCTCTCCAACCTTAAAAATACTTTTTGAAAAAACACCATTATCATTTAATAGCTTTGATGTTCCTTCAGTAGCAATAATTTTAAATCCAAGATCTTCAAAATCTCGCGCAACTCCAATTGATTTTATTTTATCATTTTCATTAACAGATATAAATACCGTTCCCTTAGTAGGTAAATCTGATCCTGCACTAAACTCTGCCTTTGCAAATGCAGATCCAAGATTGCGATCAAATCCTATAGCCTCACCGGTTGATTTCATCTCAGGTGATAGAAAAATATTTTGCTGAGGAAATTTATTAAATGGGAATACAGGTTTTTTAACAGCTATTAAATCTTTTTGAGATTGATTTAACTCTAATTCTGAAATTTTCTTCCCAGATGACACCTGGGCAGCGTATCTTGCCAGTGGTACATTTGTTACCTTACTTACAAATGGAATAGTTCTACTTGCTCGTGGATTCACTTCTAATGTGAATATTGTATTATCCTTAATTGCAAATTGGATATTGAGTAAACCTTTGATATTTAATCTAATTGCTAATCTTTCAGTATAATCTTTAATGATATTTCTATGCTCTTCTGATAGAGAGTATGCGGGAATAACGCATGAGGAATCACCTGAATGTACACCCGCCTCCTCAATATGCTGCATAATACCACCAATTAATACACTCTCACCATCACATACCGCATCTACATCAAATTCATATGCGTCTTCTAAAAATCTATCAATTAAAATTGGATGCTCACCAGAAACTTCAGTTGCCTGCTTTACAAATTTAGTTAAGCCATCATCATCATATACTATCTGCATTCCTCGTCCACCTAAAACATAAGAAGGTCTAACTAACACTGGATATGTTATACTATTTGCAATTTCCAAGGCTTCATCAATTGAATGCGCGGTTCCAAACTCAGGAGCCTCAATATTTAACTCTGTTAAAATTTTACCAAACTTTCTTCTGTTTTCAGCAAGGTCAATAGCATCAGGATCAGTGCCAATAATTTTCACACCTTCAGACTTTAGTCTCTGTGCAATATTAAGGGGGGTCTGCCCTCCAAATTGCACAAGCACTCCATCGGGCTTCTCAATATCAATAATATTCATAACATCTTCAAAAGTAAGTGGCTCAAAATAAAGTCGATCTGAAATATCAAAGTCTGTGGATACAGTTTCAGGGTTACAGTTCACCATAATTGTTTTATACCCAATTTCTTTTAACCCTAAAACAGCTTGAACGCAGCAGTAGTCAAATTCAATGCCCTGTCCAATTCTATTGGGACCACCACCTAAAATCATAATTTTCTTACCCTCAAGTGGTGTGATTTCATTTTCTGTTTCGTAGGTTGAGTAGCAGTATGGAGTTTCAGCAATAAATTCTGCTGCACAAGTATCAACAGTCTTGTAGGTTGGAAGAATTTTATTCCTTTTTCTTATTTCTCGAATACGTTCTTCGTTAATATCTGTCAGTGTACTTATTTGATGATCTGAAAATCCTTCAGTTTTCATTTTACGTAACATATCAACATCACTTATATCAAAAACACTATGAAGCTCTGATATTTTTTGTATATGGTGTAAAAACCATGGGTCTATTCCTGTTTGCTCATAAATTAAATCAATAGAATTTCCATGATCAAATGCCTGCTTAACCTTTAACAATCGAAAGGCGGTTGGGAATCTTATTTTTGAAATATCTAAATCTCTGTAATCACTTTTTTTAGGGTGTAATCCGCTTAATCCAACCTCTAATGACCTGAAGGCCTTTTGAAGAGACTCTCTAAATGTCCTACCAATTGCCATTACCTCTCCAACAGATTGCATTTGTACACCCAGTATCCCATCAGATGAAGGAAATTTTTCAAAATCAAATCGTGGTATTTTAGTTACCACATAGTCAATCGTTGGTTCAAATGCTACCATCGTTTCGCCTGTTATCTCATTTTTTATTTCATCTAATCGATAGCCAACAGCTAATTTAGCTGCAACTTTAGCAATGGGGAATCCTGTTGCTTTTGATGCTAATGCAGAAGATCTGCTTACCCTTGGATTCATCTCAATGATAATCATTCGTCCATCTTTTGGATTAATTGCAAATTGAACATTAGAACCACCTGTATCAACACCTATTTCTCTAAGACATAAAATAGATTGGTTCCTCATTTCTTGATATTCTTTATCAGTCAATGTTTGAATAGGTGCAACAGTTATAGAATCGCCTGTATGAACTCCCATAGGATCCACATTTTCAATAGAGCACACAATTACTGCATTATCCGCACTATCTCGAACCACTTCCATTTCAAATTCTTTCCAGCCAATAAGTGATTCTTCAATTAGCACTTCATTGATAGGGCTTGAGCTCAGTCCATTTTGTACTAATTCTGCATATTCCTCTGTATTATATGCAATTGATCCACCTGTTCCACCAAGAGTGAATGATGGTCTAATAATTACTGGAAATCCGATATCACTAATTATGGACTGTGCTTCCTCAAGAGTATTAACAAAACCTCCTTTTGCAGTAGGAACACCAGCCGCATCCATCTTTTCCTTAAATTTTTCTCTATTTTCAGCACTTTCAATAGCATCTACATTGGCGCCAATAAGCTCAACATCATATTTTTCAAGGATACCATCATGAAAAAGTTTCATTGCTGCATCAAGACCTGTCTGTCCACCAACGGTAGGTAGAATTGCATCTGGTTTTTCTTTCTTTATAATCTCTTCTAGTGATTGAGAATTAATAGGCTCAAGATAGGTTGCATCTGCTAGCTCTTTATCAGTCATAATTGTAGCAGGATTAGAATTAACAAGAATAATCCTATAGCCTTCTTCTTTCAATGCTGTACATGCCTGAGTTCCAGAATAATCAAATTCACAGGCTTGACCTATAATAATTGGACCCGCTCCAATAATTAAAATTGACTGTATGTCAGTTCTTTTAGGCATATACCTTGCTCTCAATGAGTTTGATAAAATTATCAAATAAATAACGAGAATCATGAGGTCCAGGGCTAGCTTCTGGATGATGTTGTACGGAATATGCATTAAACTCTTTGCATCTAATCCCCTCAATGGTGTTATCATTTAAATTAATATGAGTAACTTCAACATTCTCTGGAAGATTCTCATGGTCAATAGAAAAACCGTGATTTTGACTGGTTATTTCAATCACATTGTTTTCTAAATTTTTAACTGGATGATTTGCGCCCCTATGCCCAAATTTCATTTTAAAAGTGTCTGCTCCAAGTGAAAGACCAAGAATCTGATGGCCAAGACATATTCCAAAAATAGGTTTATAGCCCAATAGCTCTTTTACTGTTTTTATTGCATAGGTACATGCCGCAGGATCACCGGGGCCATTGGATAAAAAAATGCCATCTGGATGATAATCCATAATCTCTGATGCTGCTGTCGTGGCTGGAAATACTTTAATCTCACAATTAAAATCTGATATTATTCTGAGAATATTTTCTTTAATACCAAAATCTAATGCTGCAATTTTGTATTTAGGGCTTTCCAAATCTTTATAATAATATGGCTTTTCACATGTTACTTTTTTAGCTAAATCGAGTCCATTCATATCTGGTAAGCTTTTTAATGTTTTAAATAATTCTTCATCTGAAAGCTCACTAGATGAAATAACAGCATTCATTGCTCCTTCATCTCGTATCATTCGGGTAATCATTCGTGTATCAATGCCTTGAATTCCAATAATTTTATTTTTTTCCAGGTATTCATCGAGCGAAATTTTTGATCTAAAATTGGAAGGAAATTCAGCTGCCTCTTTAACAATAAATCCTGAACATTGAATCTTATTACTTTCAACATCTTCATCGTTTATACCATAATTACCAATATGAGGATATGTCATTGTTATCATCTGGCCACTGTAGGATGGATCAGTTAAAATTTCTTGATAGCCTGTCATGCTAGTATTAAAACAAACTTCGCCACCAGTCGTACCTATATAGCCAAGTGACGTACCTTTAAGGATGGTCCCATTTTGAAAAACTATTTTACAAATTTTATTAATCATTTATATAAAAAAATAGCTCCTGAACGGAGCTATTTATCAAATTATATTTTTTAGTTGGTGCATATGATAAAATTAAAGAAATATTATTTTATCACCAAGTAGAATAAATGACAAAAACAGTGGTTTTTTATGAATTAATGATGACGTCTAAAATGATAATTATATCCATAACATCAATTGTTCCATCACTATTAATATCAGAACATTGGCAATTATTATTTTCATCTAGAATGCATCCAACAATTAAAACAATATCAATAATGTTAATTGTTCCATCATCGTTAACATCTCCTAAATTGCAATTATTGATACAGTCACCATCATCAAAATTTAGTGCCTCACAGTTAAATGAATAGCTCCATCCATCATCGCACCAACCATCTCCGAGCCACTCATTGTAATCATATTGCAAACACTCTCCATTGCAATCAATAAACCCTGGCCAATGAAGACCTGGTAAATTATAATCAAAAACACAAAGATCTCCAGACTGAGGTTCTTCAGGAACACAAGTCCCTCCATTGCAATCCTCATCACAAATCCAGTATGATTCATATAAATACTCTTCACTACATGAGCAGCTACTAGAAACACAAAAGCCTTCATAATTGGTATTTCCAAAATCTATACACTCATATCCATCACTACACCCATTACTAAAGCACCCTGCTGGATTTGGGGTATCGCAATATGTTAAATCACATTGATTATCTACACAAATCGCATTGGGCAATGGTAGGCAATCGCAAACCCCACCTGTGCAATCATTTCCAATCCAGTTTTCTACAAGATTACTCGATTGATTATAATCAAATGTATTATTAACTGAATAATGGCAATCTCCTAGACCAACACTACAATCACCCCAAATAGCATTACAATCACTATCTTCAATACATGAAGCATATTCTCCTGAATATAGCATACTATATTGAGATTCTATTTCATCACATGTTAACTCATCTTCAATACATTCAGATTGACATTCCAGAATAGAATCAAAAAATGCATCCGAGTAATCTACACCATCTACTTGCCATCCACATCCAGAGACACCTTGGCATTCTCCATTAATCAATGCAAACCCCATCCACATATCACACATACCAAATGAGACCCCATATAAATCGGAACATTCTTCGATAGAAATATCATAGCAATCAACTAAATTCCCTTCTAAATCATAAAAATCAGCATAACAGCCACCGCAATAATTATCAATACAATCTACTGGTGTATTTATTTGACAAGGAGGGGCGACAAAGCATGGTTCTGAGAAGCAAGCAACAGGATAAAGACAATCATTTGATAGATTGATACTTTGAATAATCGCTGCACTACACTCAATGCATTGATACTCACCACCATCTACAACTTCAACATATCTATCTATATAGTGCGATAAATTAATATCATTGGGATTTGCTAAAAACGTGATAAAATTTCCGTCCTCATCTTCAATCATATACTGAGAACAATCATCCATACAAAAGCTCATTTCAACCAATCTCAGATATCCAAATGAATTAGCGAATAAATGGCTCATTGTCATTATTATTATTAAAGATATATAGCTAATTAATTTCATAATATATCAAAGTTATATAAGTGTTATAGATTTATCAATAAGCTTATTAAATTAACTCAACAATAATTTTTCAATGAATATGTTTAAAAAAATATTATTCTATAATAATCCAGATAAGGTTATCGCAAGATTCAATAGATTTAATACAAAACAAAAATGGCTATTTATTGATGGAATAGCTATGATTCTATTTGCAATATATTTTTATAAGATAGAGTTACTTTTTGGTTTTTATATGTGTATTGTATTTAGTATCATAAGCTTCATCGGTATTCAATTTATCAAGCGATAATAATAAAATTTTTAAACTTGCAGATAAAGTTGATGATTTATTAAATCAAGCTTTTGAAAG